>NZ_CP014159.1:1500000-1634920 GCF_001543105.1 Aerococcus christensenii | reverse complement strand
TGCCAAGTCAAGCAGATGGGTTGAAGAAACCACAAACGAAAGAATGGGTAGATAACCCTAACAGCTTGACGCCAACAGAAAAAGAAACGGTTAAAGGGAAAGTTGAAGAAGCCAACAAGAATGGGGATCAGAAACCAACCGTAACCGTAGGAGCAAACGGGGAAACCACTGTAGAGTTCCCAGATGGCAGCAAGGCAACGATTCCAGGGAATGAACTTGTTCAAGAAAAAGGGCAAAGTCAAGAACCAAACCCAGTCGCTCCACATACGCAAAGCAAGAAGATCACCGGAACAGGTGTGGCAGGCGCAGAGATTGTAGTGGAATTCCCAGGCGGGAAGACAGAAACGGGCAAGGTAGGCGACAATGGCAACTTCAGCATTACAGTTCCTGATGATGTGAAGTTGACGACCGGTCAAGATATTAAAGTGACGCAAACGGAACCGAACAAGAAACCGACGAGCAAGACGGTTAAAGTCGTTGGTGTTATTTATCGACATGGTGACCCATTAGTCAATGAAAAACCAACGTTTAATTATCAAACGGAAAATCCTGGCTATACAGTACCAAATGGAGAAGACCCACGTGGTATTCACCAAAATGGAAAAGGATTGATTAATGAGAAGCCAACTTATGAAGGTGAACTTGAAAATAATCAAGAACATATGTCGAACTTGAAACCAGAGGGCGATAATCATGTAGAATCACATTCAAAAGCACAGCCAAGTCAACAAAAACAAATCACTGACAATCTATCTCAATTAGAAGCGAACCAGAGGGTAAGAGCTACTTCAAGGAAGAAAGTCCTGCCAAATACTGGGAGCTATGCGAGCCAGACATGGGGAGGATGGAGTTTCACACTTGGTGGACTCATCGCCTTACTCGCTGGCAAAAAACGTAAGAAGGAAGAGGAATAGATTTATCAGCTCTTGTTTAATGACGAAATGAAAACCCAAGCCCCGCTGAGTATACTCAGCGGGGCTTGGTTTTTTGTTGTAAACAGAGCGAATGAACCACCATTTAAAGATAATTGAGTCCACGGAACGTTCAAATAAGAAAATTGAAATCAATCAAAAAAAATCGTCTGCTTGACTTTCCTGTTTTCAGCCAATCTTGCTGAATGTTTCTACTTTTTTTAGATTGCTACTTAATTTCGTCGATGACTTACTATAAAATTAAAAAAACATGTTGTAAGTTATTGTATACTTCTTGCAACTGATGCAGTAGTAGTTGTAGCGACAGTTCGACATTGAAGCATCACGGCAAAGGGGACGCGTTGAAGCGGTCTTTGAAGAAACGAAAGCGCATCAACAGACAGGAGATCCTCGTTTCGTGAAATTGCAAGCGTTGTTCAAAGACCATCCTTCTGAAAATTAAGTTGAAACGAAATAGGAGGTGTAATGAAGATGGCAGTACCAAAACGTAAAACTTCAAAACAAAGAAAACGTAAACGTCGTACTCATTACAAGTTGGAAGTGCCAGGTATGGTAGCTTGTCCAAACTGTGGTGAATACCGTAAGTCACATCATATCTGCCCAAGCTGCGGTTTTTATGATGGTGAAGATGTAATGAATCAATCAGAATCAAAAGAAGATTAATAAAGCATTGTCGAGCTGAAGAATATTCTTCAGCTTTTTTTATTCAAACAGTAAAGAGATGACAAGAGGATAGAGAAAAAAGGTTTGACAAAGAAAAGGCTTGCGGTAAAATAAGCATACAAAAGAGAGGAGAATGTTGTATGGGAACAATTGGTTATGTGAATGCTTATTTGTTTGATGGTGTGAACGACACTATACAAGAAAAAGGGTGGTTCACTGTATCAGAAGAGACAGGTCGTTTTTTAGCTATTGGAACAGGAGCGCTTCCTAATGACAATGAGTGTGATCGCGTTGTAGATTTGCAAGGACAGTATGTGATGCCTGGTATGATTAATGCACACACGCATATGACTATGGACGCAGAGTCTTTAGATTCAGGTTTTGGAGCAAATGAAGTGGAGGCTACTGTTTACGCCCTAGATAATTTAAAAAAAGCGATTCAATCGGGTGTTACTTATGTGCGGGAATGTGGGACACGGTATGACATTGATATCCGCTTAGCTCAAATGCAAGCACAGGGAAAATTAAGTGACTTACCTGAAATTATGCCTTCTGGTCGTGCTTATTCAATGACAGGTGGACATGGTGATTTTCCAGAATTTTCGTGGTTAGTGGATTCAGAAGATGAGATGCGCCATGCAGTACGACAAGGATTAAAAAATGGTGCGCAAAATATTAAATTAATGGCAACAGGTGGTGTCATGAGTAAAGATGACCACATGTTTCAACCACAACTCTCTATAGCTGAAATGAAAGTAGCGGTTGAAGAAGCGCACCATCGCGGGAAAATTGTTTGCGCACATGCAGAAGGCCCTAAAGGCATTAAAAATGCGATTGCCGCAGGGGTAGATTCTGTGGAACATTGCTTCTATCCAGATGAAGAAGATTTGAACAATATGCTTGCACAAGGAACTTTTGTAAGCCCAACGCTAGTAGCTGGAGCAGGAATTTTAAAGATTGGAGAAGGCACAGCCTTTAGCTACCAAGCAGATAAGACAAGGGAAATTTGGACCGACTTACTCCAGAATGTTGCGAAAATATATCAAGCAGGCATTCCGTTAACCTTAGCAACTGATGCTGGGACGCCATTTAATGGGTTTGAACTGACTGCTGTGGAATTTCAACTTTTTGTCGAAAAAATTCACTTAACGCCTTTCCAAGCTCTACTAACATCTTATCATTCTGCGCAATTAATGAAGATTGATCAAGATTATGGTTCTATTGAAACAGGAAAAGTAGCCGACTTTCTTGTGTTGAAGGGAAATCCACTAGAGGATGTTAAAGTGGTTCAACAAGTAGACAAACAAGTCTACAAAAAAGGCCGCAGGGTGTTTTAACTGCGGTCTGTTCAAAAGATAGGTTCAATCTGATGGATTAACGTGAAAGTGGAAAATGGGTGAAAGAAAAGGGCAAATGCCGATGGAGTAGGTGAAGAAGCTGATAAGCAATTTCAAAATCTATCATCCCATGGAAAAGAGGAGAAACACCGAATAATAGGAAAAGACTGATCCAATAGGTGTGGTTAGTCGGTAAATGTGTAAAGCCAATTTGAACAAAGTAATGAATAACAATCAGTTCGCCTAGTCCGTGTATACTATTAATGATGATGTTAAAAAGTGTACGCGTCCAAAAGGAAAGCACGAACTGATTGTTTTTAGTGAGAATAAGCGCAGCAACGGTCACATAACAGACATGTGAAATTGCGCGAAAAACAATGGGAAGAGGGAATCCTGCTAAAAAGAATCCCAAAGAAGTAGCGAGTGCAACAAATGCGCCAGCTGCTGGTGATAAGAAGAGTGCTAAGTCAATAGCGATATGTGTACCAAGTGTCCAAGAGAAAGGACCAATAATGACCTTAAATGGACTGATAATCGGAACCAAAATGCCAATAGCTGTTAAAAGAGCTACAACAGATAAGGTGCGAGTAGAGGAAAACGTTTTTGATAATGTATTGTGGTTCATTCAACAATTCCTTTTCTATCACATTTTATGCCAAGTAATACTAACAAAAAGCAATCAATGACAATTTTAAAAGGAACGCATGGATTTGTCAACAAAGCGAATTGATGATCAAGGAAAAATAAAAAAAAAGAGCGCTTTTAAGACTTGTGGTATGATAAAACATAAAAGAATAGATAACTACCTTATTTGAGGAGGAAAACACAAGGAGATGTTTATATGTTAGCGATTAATCAAGACTTGGTGGATGAGTATATTGTTCGCGGATTAAAAGAAGATGTACCTTATGAAGATGTCACAACACAAGCTATTTATATGGGACAACAAGCCACAGTACAATTGTTAGCTAAAGAATTAGGAATTATTTGTGGATTAGCTGTTTTTGAACGTGTTTTTCAATATTTAGATCCTCAAACAACATGCCAGTGGCTTGTTCAGGAAGGGGATGCAGTGAATCCTAATGATCAATTGATGCAAATTACGGGATCTGTCAATACCCTATTAACTGGGGAGAGGGTGGCTTTAAATTTTTTGCAGAGAATGAGCGGAATTGCAACGCTTACACATTGTATGGTTCAAGCTTTGGAAGGCAGTACGATCAAACTGTTAGATACGAGAAAAACCACCCCAGGATATCGCTTATTAGAAAAATATGCGGTAAGAATTGGTGGAGGGTATAATCATCGTTTTTCCTTGTCAGAGGCTATCATGCTCAAAGACAATCATATTGAGGCTGCAGGAGGCGTCATTCCTGCGATTAAAGCAGCACGCGCTTACTCTCCTTTTATCAAAAAAATTGAAGTAGAAGTAGAGACTCTTGAAATGGTTAAAGAAGCTATACATGGCCAAGCAGATATTATTATGTTGGATAATATGTCACATGAGGCTATGGCAGAAGCTTTAAAATGGATTGATGGACGGGCGATTGTTGAAGCATCGGGCAATTTTACGTTAGATAATATTAGTGAATATAAAGATTTACCGTTGGATTATATTTCTAGTGGGGAAATTACTCATTCTGCGAGATGTTTAGATTTATCAATGAAACATTTACAGGTTATATAAATGAATGAGAATAGTAAGCATATCAGGTTTTAGTCATGTAGAAAGTCTGGAGGAAAAGGGCGAAGAAAAAACTTCGCCTTTTTTAATGTAAAGGATAGTAAAAAAAACTGCATAAAAAGGAGTTTTCAGTAAGGGATTAAAAGAAAACCGGCTGAAAGCCTTTAAGCGGGAACGTAAGAAATAACGACCATACAAGAGTATAAATGCTCCTATGTGGTCGTTTTCTTATCATTTACTCAGCATCTTTCTTTGTCCCATGAGTTGCGGAATCTTCTGCAACCATAAGAACAGACTGTTGAGCCATCGCATCGGCCTAATTAAAAAACTTTGGCTTTTCAGTAGTGAATGAACCTCCAACCCCGAAGAACTTCTCAAAGAATGATTTCAGTTTATCGATGACACCTTGTTTCTTAACTGCTCTGTTTCTGCCACCGAAACGAGATACAGGAGGCATAAGCTTATCAATATCTGTACCTGTGGTTTTAATTTCACCGTCACGGAATGCATTCTCAAGGAATTTTCTTGTTTCAGGTTCTTTCAGCTTTTCTTCTTTGATAATCTGAACAAGTTCCTCTTCACGCTTTTCAGCTACATAATCATGCCATTCTGTCATAACATCTTCGACATTATTAATTCCTGCAATAAAGGTTTCAATAAGAGCCTTCTTGCTACGAAGTTCAGGACTGGCATCAATAGCTTTCTTGATTGTGACAAGGACTTCTTTATCTTCACAGTGATTATCATGGTATTTCTTTACAAGCATAAGGATATAATCAATATTGATTTCAATCTGCTTGATAAGTTCAACCTCAAAGACAATATCATCAATAATATCGGTGCTTTCACCTTTCTTGCGTTTTTCATTCCATTCATCACGCAAGTCCTGATATCTGCAAAGGTAATCCTGTAAATCACGTTCGGTAATCATTTCTTTGCCAGCGAATTCATCAAATGCAGATAAAAGGTTTCTCATACGTAGGATTGCACCAAATAGGGAGATAAAGTCCTTCTGATTCTGCTCGCCTATAATCTGTGGCTCTGAAAGTGGAAATTTTGATGTAAGGTCATCCATCATATCTATATATCCCGGATATATTTTACCATCAATACTTTCATAGCCATAGTAGTAATCTTTAAAGCCTTTCATCAGGACAATACCCCCTGCATTCTTATCACCAAAAAGTGAAATAGCAGTATCAACACGTTTCTGAAGATTTCTAAAGCAGACAATGTTACCAAATGTCTTAATCGAGTTAAGAATTCGGTTTGTTCTTGAAAAAGCCTGAATGAGTCCGTGCATCTTCAAATTCTTATCAACCCATAATGTATTCAAGGTTGTGGCATCAAAGCCTGTAAGGAACATATTTACAACGATTAGTAAATCAAGCTCCTTGTTCTTCATACGAAGGGAAACGTCTTTATAATAGTTCTGGAATTTGTCGCTATCTGTAGAGTAGTTCGTATGGAACATCTCGTTATAATCTTTGATAGCAGCCTCAAGGAAATCTCTTGAAGACTGGTCAAGTGCAGATGTATCTTCTGAATTTTCCTCATCAAGAATACCGCTTGTACCTTCATCATATTCAGCTTCGTTTGCACCATAGCTATAGATAGTAGCAATACGGAGTTTTTTGGTAGGGTCAGCCTCCATCTGTTTCTTGAATTCCTGATAATATAATTTTGCCATCGGAACAGAGGCAACGGCAAAGATAGAGTTAAATCCACTTACTCGTTGTTTCTGCTTGATTTCTTCTACCGCACCATTCTTGCCGGAAGCAACTTCCGAAATGTTTGTAAGGGTGTTATAGATATAAGTCTTATCACCACGATAGGTTTTTCTATCAAAGTTATTAAGGATATATTCCGTAACAAGCTTGATTCTTTCAGGTGCCATCATAGCCTTTTCACGAGCAATATCAAACACCTGTTCATCATCAATATCTTCACCCATATCCATTGTCTTTACATAATCAACTCTGAATGGAAGTACGTTCTTATCATTGATAGCATCGACAATAGTATATGTATGGAGCTGATCACCGAAAGTCTGCTCGGTTGTAAAGGACTGTGGCTTACGGACACTTCCTGTATTAGCCGGGAAAATTGGTGTTCCTGTAAAGCCGAACAGATGATATTTCTTAAAGCTTTTTACAATGGCAGCGTGCATATCACCAAACTGACTTCTATGGCATTCGTCAAAGATGATAACCACGTGCTTATTATATATTTCATGTTCTTTATTTTTTTTGATGAATGTTGCAAGTTTCTGAATAGTTGTAATGATAATGTGAGCATTACTATCATCTAACTGCTTTTTCAAAATAGCAGTAGAGGTATTGCTGTTTGCTGCACCTTTTTCAAAACGATCATATTCCTTCATTGTCTGGTAGTCCAAATCCTTACGGTCAACTACGAACAACACCTTATCGATATAAGGAAGTAATGAAGCTTGTCTTGCCGTCTTAAATGATGTAAGTGTCTTACCTGAACCTGTTGTATGCCAGATGTAGCCACCACCTGCAATATCACCATATTTTTTGTAGTTATTGGCAATCTCGATACGATTCAAGATACGCTCTGTAGCCGTAATCTGATATGGACGCATTACCATAAGCATATTTTCTGATGTGAAAATGCAGTACTTGGTAATGATATTTAAAATCGTATGCTTTGCAAAGAATGTTCTTGTAAAGTCAATCAGGTCAGGAATGACACGATTGTTTGCATCTGCCCAGAAGGAAGTAAATTCAAAACTATTACTTGTTTTACCTTTCTTGGCACTGGCAGCAGCATTAACATCCTTGATAGCGTTAAAACGTGTGCTGTTAGAATAATACTTTGTATTTGTTCCATTAGATATAACGAAAATCTGTGTGTATTCAAACAAACCACTTCCCGCCCAAAACGAATCACGCTGATATCTGTTAATCTGATTAAATGCCTCACGAATAGCCACACCTCGGCGTTTAAGTTCTATATGAACAAGTGGCAAACCATTCACAAGGATCGTAACATCATAGCGATTGTCGTGCTTTGCACCTTCGGCAGTACCAATAACATACTGATTGATGACCTGAAGAAAGTTGTTATGAATATTCTTCTTATCAATAAGAGTGATATTCTTTGTGCTTCCATCATCACGCTTTAACACCTGAACATTATCTTCCTGAATCTTACGGGTCTTTTCTACAATTCCTTCATTCTGGTTGGCAATGGAATCTTTGAAAAATCTATCCCATTCCGTTTCAGAGAAATGGTAACTATTCAGTTTCTCAAGCTGAGTACGAAGATTGGCAAGCAAATCTTTTTCATGATGTATTGTAAGATATTCGTATCCCTGTTCCGTGAGCATACGAATAAATTCTTTTTCCAAAGCTGATTCAGACTGATAATTGCTGGCACGTGTTTTTACCGACTCATATTCTGTAACAACTGTATTTTCTGTCGTCTGTGCAACAATATTGAAATATGGCACAGTATTCGCCTCCTTTACTTATTTACTCAAAACTGAGTAATTTATCTCTGTAATATTCATATTGCTTTTGTCTTGCCTCAATTTCAGCAGGTAAACCAGATGAAATATCATTACATAATGAATCGAATCTATCGAGGATACCTACAATACGTTCCTGATCCGCTAAGGACGGAATGGCAAGTGGATATTTCATAACTTGTTCTTTGTTGCCACGTGGCATCTTAGCACCCTTAGCATTCTGCATATCATAATTAAAGAAATCGTCTGATGACAATATATGATATAGAAATTTAGCATTAACACATTCATTTGTTGGATGGATAGCTAAAACATCGCTATTGGTGCCACCCACACAATCAGAAAACCATATCTTCTTTAAATAAGGTCTAATATTACCAATAAGAATATCAGCAACATCAAAACTTGTCAGATTACCAGTGTTCGGAACATAGGTTGATGCTTTCTTTCCTTCACGATTCGGAAGTAAATTATCTACACCTACATAAGTATCTGCATTTACTTCTGATGCAGAAATACGTTTTTTAGAGTATTCTGCAATATCAGAAAGTTTTACAAATACAACACCAAATACATATTGACAAAGTTTGATTAACGCATTATGCTTGTCTGTCTGTCTGTCTGTCTGTCTGTCTGTCTGTCTGTCTGTCTGTCTGTCTGTCTGTCTGTCTGTCTGTCTGTCTGTCTGATCAATTATCTTGCCTGTTGCTGCGTATGTCAACAGTGCATCACGATAATATTCATATTGTTTCTGACGTGCTTCAATCTCAGCCGGGAGACCGATGTTGAGGTCAGAGCAGATCTTCTCGAAATTATCCAATGTGGATGCTATCTTTTTTTGAATATCCAACGATGGATATGTTATTTTTATTTTTCCAATATCTTCTTTATTAATTTTTATAGGTACTGCATTATGTAATGTCCTTTTTGATAATTCTTTTGTACCTGAAACACTTTCAATATAATACTTTAAATAGCCCGTATCTATAATTTTATTATTAGGACGTATTAATGCTAATGATACATAGTATGCTAAATCAACATTTTTTGTAACAATTGCACATTTCCCTACAGAGCCTATCCTTGTCATAAATAAATCATTAATTTGTGGCGTTATTTTATATAAATCATAATCTTCTTTTGAAATAAATTTTTCACTACCATATATATCGTTTATATTTTCAACACTAATAAAAGGTATTCCTGAATTTTTATAATTTGGAGTTTTGTGAGTACCATCATAAATTAAAGCTATTTCACATAGCTTACTACTCTGTGTACTACCTCCTTTTATAATTTCACCAAATGACAGCAACTCATTCCGATAAAATTCATACTGTTTCTTGCGAGCTGTAAGCTCCGCTGTAAGCTCCGCTGTAAGTAACGTGAAAGAATCCAATATACGGACTATTTCACGTTGTACCTCCAGAGGAGGTACGGGGATTTTAAACTTTACAAATTTTTTCATATCTACTGATGCAAAACTTGATTGATTCAAATTTTGCAAACAATAATCATCTAGCTTATAGCAGTAATAAAATAAAAATCTTGGCAAAAAACGATCTTTATACTCAGGTTTAATCATAAGATAAGTAAATCTCTGATTTGCAAGAGATGGTACAGTTATAAGTGCATGTTTTCCAATTGTTGCTGAGGTCGCAACTATAATAGAATTTTCTGGGAATAATTTTCCTTTTACTGCACAAGCATTCACGTGCTGGAGCGAATCAGATAAAACATTACCATTTTCTCTAATATCATCCATTCTAAACCAAGGGATTGTTCCGTTTTCCCAAAATTCCCTTTTTGATTTAGATGGAGTATACCCATTTCTTGTGTTAAAAATTTCTTGCAACTCATGTATTTCAACCCCATCAGGGCATAATTCCTGAATCAATTCATCTAATCGGCTCATTCTTCTTCACCTGCCTTCAGCATCTGATTAACCGCTTTGTCGAAGTCAGAAGTAATTTTTTGCGTTTTATTAAATTCCATATATTCGGTGGTGGCTTTTTCCTTTGCCATTTTGCCGGAAAATTTCCCTTTATCACGCAGAATATCGTATCTTCGGAATGCTAGAAACTCATTCACACTGGCTGCAAATTCCTCCATAGTAAAAGTATTTTCGCGCTCTATCAAATCTTCAATATAATCAAAATATCCGGTTACGGCTCTTTCTAATTGTCGAATTTGTTTTTCTTCCAGATAATTTTTTGCAATCACTACATCCGATTTCAAAATGCGCCCATCCGGTGCATTTTTCCATGTAGTAAGCCCCATGTTTTTTTTAGTTTTGTCTGCTTTGGTATAAACAATTTCTGCCGCAGTCCGTCCTACAATCGCATAGTGAAATTTATTTTGCATCATAGCATAGAAATCATGAGTAATTTGTGAATGCTTATCATAATCAATGCTGCATTCTGCAAAAATATCTGTAATCTGTTGCCATATACGACGCTCACTTGCTCGGATAGAGCGAACTCTTTCCAGCAATTCTTTGAAATAGTCTTTACCAAACGCCGTTTTTCCCTGTTTTAAGCGTTCATCGTCCATGGCAAAACCTTTGAGCATATATTCTTTCAAAACACTCGTTGCCCAAATTCTAAACTTTGTTGCTTTGCGGGAATTGACACGATAGCCCACTGAAATAATTGCATCCAGATTATAAAATTGAGTAGGGTAGTTTTTCCCGTCTGTCGCAGTTGCCGAGATTTTCTCGGTAACTGAATTTTTATCTAATTCACCATCGGCAAAGATATTTTTCAAATGAAGTGAAATGTTATCCGTGCTGCATCCAAGCAGCTCCGCCATTCCTTTTTGATTCAGCCAAATAGTTTCATCTTTAATTAGTGCATTTACCGAAATATTTTCCTCAGCGGATTTATACATTAAAAACTGAAATTCATTACTCATACGCCCACCTCGATTTCTGCAATAATCTTGTCAATCTCATCACGAAGAACTTGCTCACGAGCAACGATTTCTTTAATCTCGGCATTCAGCTTTACGATATCAATCTTTTCTCTTGTATCTTCTACTTCAACATAAGTGGATACCGAAAGGTTGTAATCATTTTCTTCAACCTCATCGTATGTAGCAAGATGTGAGAAATATTCGATTTCACGACGGTTAGCAAAGCAGTCAACAATCTTATCCATGTTTTTCTGTGTGAGTTTATTGTTGTTTGTGACTTTAATGCATTCATTTGTTGCATCAATGAATAAAGTCTTATTGTCTGCTTTACCTTTCTTAAGCACCATAATGCAGGTTGCGATTGATGTACCGAAGAAAAGATTAGAAGGTAACTGGATAATACAGTCAACATAGTTGTTATCAATCAGATATTTACGGATTTTCTGTTCAGCACCCCCACGGTACATAATACCTGGAAAGCATACAATTGCAGCCGTTCCATTTGATGCAAGCCAGGAAAGACTGTGCATAATGAAAGCTAAGTCTGCTTTACTCTTTGGAGCAAGAACACCTGCAGGTGCAAAACGAGGGTCATTGATAAGTAATGGATTATCATTACCAGCCCATTTAATAGAATATGGAGGATTTGAAACAATCAGTTCAAACGGTTCTTCATCCCAATGTGCAGGTGCAATAAGTGTATCTTCACAAGCAATATTGAATTTATCAAAGCCAATATCATGTAGGAACATGTTGATACGGCAAAGGTTGTAGGTTGTGATATTGATTTCCTGTCCATAGAAACCATTACGAATCTTATCTCTGCCAAGTACTTTTTCTGCCTTTAAAAGCAGCGAACCTGAACCACAGGCAGGGTCATAAACCTTATTAATTTCAGTTTTACCAACTGTACCAAGTCTTGTAAGAAGTTCTGATACATCAGCAGGAGTAAAGAACTCACCACCTGATTTACCTGCATTTGATGCATACATTGTCATGAGGTATTCATAAGCATCACCGAATGCATCAATATCGTGATTCTTAACATCACCAAGATTCATATCAGCCACACCATCAAGAAGCTTGCAGAGCTTTTCGTTTCTCTTTGCTACTGTAGAGCCAAGCTTATTACTGTTTACATCAAAGTCATCAAAAAGACCTGCAAAATCAGATTCAGACTCACTGCCTTTTGCTGACTCTTCAATATGACGGAATACTTTCTCAAGTGTTTCATTAAGATTCTCATCATCTTTAGCTTTTGCTCTAACATTACAGAAAAGTTCTGAGGGAAGGATAAAGAATCCTTTTTCTTCAACAAGACTCTGTCTTGCTTCTTCCGCATCATCGTCAGACATCTGTGCGTAATCGAATTCAGTATTGCCGGCTTCAATTTCACCTGCGTTAATATAGTTAGTAATGTTTTCAGAAATATATCTATAGAACATAGTGCCAAGCACATAGTTCTTAAAATCCCAGCCATCTACTGCACCACGAAGTTCATCAGCAATTGCCCATATAGCACGGTGAAGTTCATCACGTTCCTGTTCTTTTTTAGTATCTAGGGCCATTGTATTATTCATCCTTTCCAGTATTAGTCCATTCTTCTTCCAATACACTGAAATCAATATTCTGTACCTCGCAGAAATCTTTTATTTTTTTCATAGCTGACATATTAGGCTTGGTCTTTCCACTTTCCCAACGGTTGATAGAGGAAAAAGACACACCAAGTTCTCTTCCAAGAGCCTCCTGTGAAAGAAAGCATTTTTGACGAATTTTCTTTATTTCTTCTGAACAGGTCATCTTATTTCATCTCCTTATGTATCCATTTCAGTGATATAGCATAATTATAGCATAAATTCATGCTTTTTATCTCCTGCAGCTATTTTATATAGTCGCAGGAGATTTTTTCTAAAACCGTCAGATTACACCCTCTTTCGTGGCTACCAAGTAGAAGGCCAAAAAAACTTTTAAGACAGGTTAAAAAGTCGGCTTTTTCTTTTGCCTGTGATTTAGAAGGGATAAGCCTTCTAGAAAAGGAGGATCAAATATGGATCTAGAGAAACTGCCAAAACGGAACTTTAGACCTTGAGCGCGGTGTATTTCGCAAGCACTTAGCAACAGATCTTATTAACAAAGTATCACCTGTGTTTTATGACCCGAAGGCAAGAAGTGAACGTTTTAGCCAGTTCGTTGACGAAATCATGAGCGGAGATTGCGAGAAAGCCTTGAAACGGGCAATGGCATGTAGTTTAGCTTTAGGAAGTGTAGGGGCAATTGTTCTTCCCACTTCGCAAGCCATTGTCTATGCAGCGGTAACGATGAAGACAGTAGGTCCTGCCTCAAATCCCCACCGTCCAAGTAACTTTCCTCAAAATGGGAGCTAGAATGTCTGATTTTATGGGAACACCCCCGCGACGATAGCCCTGAAGTGGAAGTACACGGTATTTCTGAGGCAGTTGTTGAAAAAGTTTATTGGGTTTCTTTTATCTTGGATTATTTGTTTAATGAGAATAAATGGAAGGAAATTTTACTTTTAAAGGCGATATATCTTAAAAACTTTCAGCCAACATTTTTTATACTTCCTAAGTAAGCCCCCTTGACGACGTGGCTTTTTTGTTGGGAATAAGGAGGAACACTAAAGTTAATAGAACATATAAGATAAGTTAAATATAGATAGGTAAGACTAAGTTGCGGGGAAAAGTAGAATTTGTTATCATTAACTTAATAAGTGAGAGTTATGCGCTTACTTATAGCTTGTAGATGTTCCATATAATCAAGTAAGGAGGAAAATAATGGAAGAAAAAGAGAATATCAAGCGTTTTAAACGGACATTAACTGGTGATAAAATCACGCGGTTTGCCATTCGTAAATATAGTTTTGGGGTAGCAAGTGTAGCGATTGCTTCCCTATTTTTGGTATTTAATTCAGGAATGAGTGTTCAAGCCGCTACGCAAGCCCCCATAACTCAGAAAACTGGAAGTGGAGAGAACGTTGCTAAGACGAATGAAGAAAATAAAGTCAATCACTCAAAGCTAGTGCTGCAACAAAATCGAGATAGTGGCAATGCGACTTCACAGGCAACAAAAATTGCTATTGATAAGTCTGATGTCACGAATACAAAGCTCAAAATTAATGAGCAAAATGCGGAGATGATCCCTAACCACTATGCATGGGGAACTTCTGATAACACGTATAGTAAAGAAGGTGAAACGCATACGGTAACGTTCAATTTTGCAAAGCCAAAAGATGGCAGCAAGATTACCAGTATCGCCATTTTCCCTGCTAAGACAAATGGTTTCAATAATGAAAAAAGTGAGAGAGGTATTGACTTTTACTCGAAAAATTCAGGCAAACACCAAGCTTATTCTGGTGAATATATATTTACTGCTAATCCCGACGGATCTGCAACTCTTGAAATGAGCACACTTTTTAGAAATGGAAATATTGGCGGTGCTGAGAAGTATACAGCCAGTCGCTCTATTTTCGTGTACGTAACTAAAGATGGTAGTAGTACAGAAACTATTGCTTATAAAACAAATGTATTCCGTGCTGTAACGCTTGTACCGCCAAAAACTTCTGGCTCTGTGGTGCTTAAGTATAACCAAAAGCTTACTCCTGAAAAGGTTCAAGCAGCAATTACTGAAGCTGGCAATGTTGAAACCGCGCGTAGTGATAAAAAGTCGGTAAATGATCAGCTTTCTGGAGCGTTTACGCAAAATATTAACGTAAAGTCTGATGATGCTTACGACGCAAAGCAGTTTGAGGCTATTAATAAGGAAACCTCAGCTCAAGGCGCAAAAGATAAGACTTACGTAGCTGGTGCGAAGACTCTTAACACCTATATGGTTACGGATTTGGGCTTTAAGTCGCAAGCTATTCCGCTTACCGTTGCGCGCTACGATGATCGCATTGACAAGCCGATTGTGGAAGACCCGACTCAGCTTTCGAAAGAGGTTAAGGAAGATATCGCAAAGAAGCTTGCAAAGATTAACGGCGTATCTACCGATAAAGTTACGTTTGACGGAGATGGCAATGCTGTAATCCACTTTGATGGTGTGGATGAAAAGGACGCTCCTAAGATTAAGCTCAGCGACCTTGTGTTGAAGCAGCTCAAGGACGGCGAGTTTGCTGTTCCTTCAAACGACAAAGCAGTCTTTGTGGCTAACCCGCTTGGGTACTCAAACGCTGAACTTGACCGAATCAAGCAGGCTATTTTTGACGCTAACAAAGAGAATAAAGAGCTTGGCCTTACCAACCAAGACCAAATCACGCTTGAGTATGTTAAAGGCGATACTACCGTTGGTCATGAAAATATAGGTATCTCGAACGGTCAGGCGGAAAACAAGATTACCGTTAAGATCAAGACCGATAAGGCAGTTGCCGAGTTTACGTCTAATGTCAAAGAGAACAGGCTCACCAAGCTTCCAAATATTCGTACGGATTACGACGTTACTTGGACTAAAACCAAGATTGATGGTCGCGACACCGACGAAGGTATTTCTTGGAGTAATGATCAGAAGACCACTATCATCTATCGTTACGATCCAACTAAAGCACAAGAGTTTGATACAACAAAGATTCTTGGTTTGCTGAAAGCTACGCCAAAGGACACCAAGTCTGGTTTGCGCGACCTTACAGGCGGCGAGCAGCTTGCCTATGAAGGTACAGGGAATAACGCGCGCAAGTCGCACATGCACTATGCGTTGCAAAATGGTGAGCCAACGGGCGAGCTTACGCTTGGCAATATGGGTGGCGCTTATTGGTCTGGGAATCAGAAAGTTTCTAATTCTGACGTAGACCTCGGTGATAATTTATCAATAGCTGGTTCGTATTCATGGGATAAAGAGGCTGGCCCTGTAACGGTAGCAGGCAAAAAGGACAAGATTTTCAAGGCGCGTCTGTTTGTTGAGCCGTATGGAATGACGTACTATAAGGATGTTTATCTGGAGCAAGGCCGCAATCCAGGCAATACAGCAAAGGCAATTAACGTTATCTTTGTGCCGCAAACGAATCATAAGACAAAGGATTTGAAGACATCTGTTGAGGAGCACAAGACTGTTGCTGTTGAAGGCAAGGATGTTCCAACGCAGCATGAGTACTACAACGCGTCGGACAAGGTAAAGAGTGACTACGATGATGCACTCAAAGTTGCTAAAGCTTTGTACGATCAAGTTAAAGATACAAAAGAGTCTGACCTTACTGAGAAGCAAAAAGCCGATATTGACAATGCGACTATTAAGTTAGATAAAGCTCGCAAAGCTCTTGATGGTGCTGAGACCAATAAGGACGGGCTGAATAAGTCGATTGAAGCCAATGGTAAGGCGCCTGAAGGTCAAACTGCTGCAACTCCTGGCACTGTAACTACTGATAAGTATAAGAATGTTACTGAGCCTGACTTCAAGACACCTGATGACAAACCTGACACCGAAAGGAATGAAGCGGCTAAGAAAGCTAAGACAGCTTATGATGAGGCACTTGCTGCAGCAGAGAAAGTAAAAGCGGACGACAACGCTACTCAGAAGGCTGTTGACGATGCTAAGGCTAAGCTTGATGCCGCGCGCGAAAAGCTTAATGAATTTAGCACTAACAAAGACAAGCTTAACGCTGCCATTGCTGATCATGGTAATGTAAAGGATGGTAGGGACGATCAAGGCGCTCAAACGCTTGCAAACGCTGACCCAGCCTATCAAAACGCAACTGATGATGAGCGCAAAGCATACGATGCTGCTGTAAAGAAAGCAAACGAGCTTTCAGCAGATCCAAACGCTTCTCAAAAGGACGTTAATGCAGCTATTGATGAGCTTCAAAAAGCCAAAGCAGCTCTTGACGCTAAAGCAACCGATAAGTCGCAGCTTATAACTGCCGAAAAGCTCACCTTTGATAATCCTAATAATGATGCAAGCAAGCAGAGTACTTTCTATAAGAATGCGAAGGCGAAGGCTGATGCTAATGATTATGCTGCTACAACTGCCATTAATAACTATGACAATGCGTTAGCTAAGGCACGCGAGGTTCTTAAGAACGACAAAGCAACTCAAAAAGAAGTTGATGCTGCTAAAGATGCATTAACTAAGGCTGAAAAAGCATTGCATGATGGTTATGCAACCGACCCTAATGAACTTACGAAAGTTCTTGCGGATAACTTTAGCGGTTACCTGATGCCTGCGTACTTTAACGCTTTCGATAAGGCGCAAACTGGCGACGAAGACGCCAAGAAAGCATTCAAAGATTACAACGATGCTTATCAAAAAGCTAAGGAGCTTAAGAAAAAGCTAGAAGAAGCTAAGACTGGTGGAGATGCTCCAGATCAAACACAGATTAATGAAGCCAAGACAGCTCTTGAAAAAGCGCGTACTGTTATTGACAAGTATGCAACTAATACCAGCAGGCTTTCGGCAGCTGTATTTAATGACCTTGCAATACAAAACAGCCCTGCGTATAAGAATGTATCTGAAGGTGATGCAAGTGCAGAGGCAAAGGCTGCTAAGACTAAGTATGACAAAGCTGTAGAGAAGCTACACCAGGCGCTTAATAAAAAGATGCCTAAGGATCAAGCAAATGGTAAGGATATTCCTGATACAAATACTCCTGATAAGGATGGCAACCTTGAGGATAAGGACTACCTGAAGAATATTCAGGCACATGCGCAAGGCGAGCCTCTGGATAGGGATATTACCTCAATCCTTAAGGAAATGAACGACGCAGCTGCTGAGTTGAACAAGTTTGCGACGAAGACTGACGAGCTACTTAAGTCTGTTAACGAGCATGACAATACTCAGAAGACGCCTGCATTCAAGAATGCAAATCAGCCTGATTTCAAGAAGGATGACGGTACAACAGCTGATGATACTAAGAATAATGCCGCTAAAGCTGCTGTAGATGCATATGGTAAAGCTCTTAACACAGCTAAAGAATTGCTTAAGAATCCTGCTGCAACGCAGAAGGAAGTAAACGACGCTAAAACCGCCCTCGACAATGCTCGCAAGGAGCTTGACAAGTACAACACCGACACTGCTAAGCTCACGGAAAGTGTTGGCAAGCACGGCTCTACAGAGGGTCCTGCAGCTACAGAAGGCACGCAAACTTCTGATGCGTATCGCAATGCGTCTGATCCTCACTTCATGAAGCTTGATAACGACAAGCTTGTTCCTGATACAGATAAGAACACGAAGGCAGCAGAAGCTAAGAAGGCATACGACAAGGCATTAGTTGAAGCTCAGGACTTGCTTAAGAAGGCAGACCCTGACAATAAGACGCCTTTGGATGCTCAACCAACTCAGAAGCAAATTGACGAGGCTTTGAAGAAGCTTGACGAAGCTCGCACTGAGGTTGAGAAGTATAAGACTGTTACTACTGATCTTGAGGCGGAAGCTAATAAGTCTACTGCTGAGCATGCTCCTGTTACTGAAGACGACTTTGAGTATACGCCAGAGTTCAAGAATGCTGATGCTAAGAAGAAAGATGGTGCTGACGGCAAGAAGGTAGACAATGATGATGTGAAAGCGTACAAGGATGCTTTGGCAAAAGCACGCAAGTTGGCGCAAGATAACACATCTAACACCCTCAGCGATCATCCAACTCAGAAGCAGATTGATGACGCTCTTGAGACTTTGAAGAAGGCTAAGCAAAACATTGTTGATGGCTACAAGACGGACGTTGATAAGCTTAAGCAAGCCAAGCAATATGCAGAAGATGTATTCAAGAAGACTCCTGAGTACAAGAATGCTACTGCAATCAAGGATGACGCTAACAACGCTAAGCATGATCAGGCTGTTAAGGACTTGGGTGATGCTGCTAAGCAAACTGGTTTTGATGGTCAGCTTGCTAAGATCGCAAAGCAACTTGAGGATACAAGCAAGCTTACTCAGCGCGAGGTTGATGCGTTAGTAAAGCAGCTCAAGAAGGATCAGAAAACTATTGCTGATAGTTATAAGACTGATGTAACTCCGCTTTCTAACGAAGTCGGCGATAAAGATCAAAACGGCAATCCTGTAACACCTCCATTCGAGGCGTCTGTTCCATACAAGAACGCGCTTGAAAAGGCGAAGACTGAAGAAGACAAAACTTCTGATAGCTCTGCTACTAAGAAGCTGGAAGCTTACAACGAAAAGCTTGCTGCAGCGCAAAAGATTATCGATCAGGTGAATAACCCAGATCCAAATGCTGAGGTTGATAAGCAGCCAACTAATGCTGATGTTAAGACGGCTTTGGAAGCTTTGAAAAAGGCAAAGGAAGCTATCGATGATGCTTTTGCAACTAACGCTAAAGATTTGAAGGATGAGACTGCGAAGTCTACTGCTGACGGTGTAACTACCGTTGGTAAAGATGATTTTGAGAATACTACCGAGTTCAAGAACGCTGATTCTAAGAAGACTGATGACGGCAAAGATAATGCTGATGTCACTGCTTATAAGGAAGCGTTGAAGAAAGCTAGGACTTTGCTTAACAAGTTCGATGAGAACGGTAAGCCAAAGCCTGATGCTAAGGATGTCCCATCCCAAAAGGAAGTTGACGAAGCTCTTAAGAATCTGAAGAAAATTAAGGACAAGATTCTTGATAACTACAAGACCAGTCCGCATGACTTGCAAGAAGAAGTTGATAAGTCTAAGGACGGCGATACTGATACAAGCACCGACGTGTTCGAGAACACTCCTGCGTTCAAGAACGCGACTGCTAAGGGTGATGACGCTGCCAAGCAAGCTCTCAATGACTACAACGACAAGCTTAATGCTGCCAAGAAGCTCCTTGATAAGTTTGACCGTACTACTGGCAAGCTAAAGCAAGGCGAAACTGCTCCAACTCAGAAAGAGCTTGACGACGCCCTAGATGCATTGAAAGCCTCTAAGAAGAAGATTACTGACAGCTACAAGACTGATCCTTCTAAGCTGAAGTCTGAAGCAGATGCTGATGGTACCTTTACTAAGACTCCTGAGTATCAGAATGCTCAAGCTAAGGGTGATGACGCGTCTAAGCAGGCTCTTGAAGACTACAAGACGGCGCTTGCAAAAGCCAACCAGGTTCTTGGCGATAAGAATGCTACGCAGGCTCAGGTTGATGATGCTTTGAAGAAGCTCCAGGATGCTAAGTCTAAGCTTACGGATGGCTACAAGACTAATAAGTCTGATTTGAATACTGAAGCTGGTAAGGATTCTGATTTCACTAAGACTCCTGAGTATCAGAATGCTCAAGCTAAGGGTGATGATGCGTCTAAGCAGGCTCTTGACACCTACAAGAAGGCTTTGGATGACGCTAACAAGATTCTTGGTGATAAGAATGCTACCCAGGCTCAGGTTGATGAGGCTTTGAAGGCACTTCAAGTTGCTAAGACTGTGCTAATGAATAGCTATAAAACGGATAAGCAGGCTTTACAACAGGCGTTTAACCAGGCTATAGAAGACGGTTTTGAAGATCCAACTTATCAACACTTATTGGAAGAAATTAAACGTGTACTTGCTGATCCCGATGCAACGCAAGCACAAGTGGATGAAGTCTATGCGCGTTTAATAGGCATTGGCCGTACGCATAGAACGGGACAACAAGATCATACTTCACCAGATCGTACAAGCAATGGGACACAAGGCAACCATCAAAGTGATTTCGAACACTCTCAATTGCAACAAGGACACTCTACTCTACCAGATACCACACTTCATACTGTTACAAAACATATGGGCGAAGTTACTATGAGTAAGAGGATTCAAGCTAATACAGCCCGTACGCTTCGATATAAGAAATTACCACAAACAGGCAGTGGAATGTCATCAGTTAGTGGGTTAGGTCTTTTACTGTTAGCCAGTGCAGGATTATTTCTTTTGCCGAGGAAACGTGAAACCAAGGACTAAATATGAATGACTTTTCTTAAGAAAGTGTAGATCGATAAAAAGAGATGAGTTTATGCTCATCTCTTTTTATATGGTGTTTAAATAAAAGGAGGACTTATTGAATTGAAAAGAAAATAGTTTTATTAGTCGGTTATTAGCATTAATGAAGCAGTATAGGAAAAGAGGAATTGATGGGTATTAAATATTTCAAATGCGTTAAGAATGGATTGATGAGAATAAGAAATCTATTGATGAATTAACGACAAAAGTCAGTTAAACGGAAGAGGCACTGACTAAACATGATGGGGATTTAGACAAAATTCATAATGAGATGAATACTATCCATATTGCTATTCGTGAATTAGACAAAAAAGTAGTGGATACCAGTAAACTTGCTGAAACGGTTAAGGCAAATAAAGAACAAACGGATCAAACAATCAATGCCTTACAAAAAACGATTGGGACTTTAGAAACAAAAGCTAAAGAAAATGAAAACTTAAAATCACAATTAGACCAAGTGAAAGGACAACTTCAAAAAGCTGAAGAAGCCTCCAAAGCGCAAGCAAAGGATATTACTAGCTTAAAAGCAAATTTAAGTCAAAGTGCGGAAGCTGCCCAAAAAGCAAAAGAAACTTTAAAGCAGCTTGCAGATCAAGACAAAGAGTTGAAAGATGCCCTGAAATCTTTACAAGAAACAGTTAAGAAAAACAAAGCAGATCAAGATAATCAAATGAAGTGATATGTTGAACTTATAAGTTTAAAATTAAAAAAAGCTACTGACTTTTTTCTATAAATAGTGGTATATACCTTTTTATTATAACCCTGGTATCCCAGTTCAAGAGAAAGTTTTCGAAGTATAGGAAGTCGTATTCTTTATTATTACGCTGGGAGTAAAGTCGTTATTGGGCGGCTTTTTATTTTGCTGTGATTGAAGGAGAAGATTATTCCTAATAGAAGGAAACAGAAAACATTTTGGATTTCAGGGGGCTAGGTGTTGACTTTTGTCCTTAAATTGGGTAATCTATCATTTGATAACACCAATGAAGGGGCATGCGAAGGCATTGACTGGTGACCAGCGAAGGAGAAAGGTGAGAGCTCCTGACCGGTTAAAGACACCCTGGAGGTGAATAGTGAAAAGCTATTCCGTTCATCGCGCGTTAGGCGAAAAGGGCAGAGTATTCTGCTAAATTAAGGTGGTACCACGATTTTATCGTCCTTATTTCCAAAAGAGGAAATAAGGACGTTTTTTTATGAAGAAGGAGGAAATAATGATTCAAAAACCAAAGGGAACGGTTGATATTTTGCCATCTGACATCGGCATTTGGCATTATATTGAACAAGTTGCTCGTAAGTTAATGGCTAATTATTGTTATCATGAAATTCGCACACCGATATTTGAATCTTTCGATTTATTCAGTCGGGGTGTGGGAGAAACAACGGATGTTGTGACTAAGGAAATGTATGATTTCTATGATAAAGGGGAACGTCATATTGCTTTGAAACCGGAAGGAACAGCACCTATTGTGCGCTCTTTCATTGAGAATAAGCTCTATGGTCCTGATCATTTGAAGCCATATAAGGTTTATTATATCAGCCCTATGTTTCGGTATGAACGTCCTCAAGGCGGTCGTCAAAGACAATTCCATCAATTAGGGGTGGAAGTGTTTGGCGGTACAACAGCAGCCAGTGATGTAGAATCGATGGCTTTGGCAGTAGATATTTTGAACAAATTAGGGGTCAAAGATCTAAAACTCGTGATCAATTCTCTAGGGGATACAGAAGCTCGTTTGGCCTATCGTCAAGCTTTGATTGATTACTTAGAACCCCATTTTGATGAACTATCTGAGGATTCCAAGACACGTCTCTATCAAAATCCGCTGCGGGTCTTAGATTCCAAAGATAAAAAGGATAAGGTTATTGTTCAAGGCGCACCAAGTATTTTGGACTATCTCTCAGAAGAATCCAAGGCACGCTTTGAAGGGGTGAAATCTCTTCTTGAAACCCTTGATATTGCTTATGAAGTGGATGTCAATATGGTTCGGGGCTTAGATTATTATCAAGATACGATTTTTGAGATTATGACGAATGATCAAGTCTTCGGGGCTGAAACCACGATTTGTGGTGGTGGAAACTATGGTAACTTGGTCAAAGAACTTTCTGAAGGGCGTCAGGATGTACCAGGTTTTGGGTTTGCGATTGGTATGGAACGTTTGATCCTTCTTATGCAGGCTCAACAAGTCCCAGTTCCTCAAGACGAAAGTTTACAAGTCTATGTGGTAACAATTGGAGATGAAACGATTCCTCAAGCCATGAAAATTGTTCATTCACTTCGTCAACAAGGGGTGTCTTGTGAGATGGATGTGAACCATAAGAAGCCTAAGAAACAATTTAAAGACGCTGATAGAAGAGGCGCTCTCTATACCTTAACACTAGGGGAAGAAGAATTAGCAAAGGCTAATATTAATGTAAAAAATCTACAAACAGGCCTTGAAAAGACCTTGAAGATGGATCAAGTCTTGGCAGACTTTAGTCAAATTGAGGAATTAATGAAAGAAGGAAAAGAATAAATGAAAAGAACTACATATTGTGGACTTGTTTCCAACGAATGGATTAAAAAAGAAGTTACTTTAAAAGGATGGGTACAAAAACGTCGGGACTTAGGTGGCGTTATCTTTATTGATATGCGTGACCGTGAAGGCATCGTTCAAGTCGTTTTTAACCAAGAAAACTTAGGGGATAATTTCCCAGTGGCTGAAAAATTACGGTCAGAATATGTTATTGAAGTGCATGGGACAGTAGTTGCGCGTGCAGAAGGTGAAGTGAACCCTAAATTGAAGAATGGGGATGTGGAAGTTATGGCCACTGAACTTACTATTCTCAACAAAGCGAAAACTCCTCCATTCCCTGTAGAAGATACTATCGACGTTAATGAAGATACTCGGATGAAATATCGTTATATCGATCTTCGACGTTCTAAAATGCAGAAAAATATCCGTTTACGTTCTAAAATCACACATGCCATCCGCAATTATCTAGAAGACGCTGATTTTTTAGATATTGAAACGCCTTACTTAACTAAATCTACTCCTGAAGGTGCTCGTGACTACTTAGTTCCTTCCAGAGTACATCCCGGCGAATTCTATGCTTTGCCACAATCTCCTCAATTGTTGAAACAATTATTAATGTCTTCAGGCTTTGATCGTTATTACCAAATCGTTCGTTGTTTCCGTGATGAAGACTTGCGGGGAGACCGTCAACCAGAATTTACACAAGTCGACTTAGAAACTTCCTTCCTCAGCCAAGAAGAAATTCGCGACTTGGTCGAAGGCATGTTAAAACAAGTGATGAAGACTGTTAAAGGAATCGAAATTTCAGAAGATTTCCCAGTAATTTCTTATGATGAAGCAATGGCACGTTATGGTTCTGATAAGCCAGATACTCGTTTTGGTTTAGAATTAGTAGACCTCAGTGACTTCATCGGTCAATACAATTTGAAAGTTTTCAATATGGCTTTGGAAAATGGCGGATTGGTTAAAGCGATCAATATTAAAGGGGCTGCTGATAAGTATTCCCGTAAAGATTTGGATGGTTTAACCGGCTTTACAGCCCCATTTGGTTCTAAGGGAATCGCTTGGATTAAAGTCAGTGAAGAAGGTTTAACAGGACCTATCGGTAAATTCTTCAAAGAAAATCCACAACCTTTAGTAGATCGGATGCAAGCAGAAGCCGGAGATATCCTCGTCTTTTCTGCAGACAAAGCTTCCGTAGTCAATGCTTCCTTAGGCGCTGTTCGCTTGAAATTTGGTCGTGAACTTGGATTAATGGACAAGAATCAATTTAACTTCCTCTGGGTAGTTAACTGGCCATTATTGGAATACAACGAAGATGAAAAACGTTATACCGCTATGCACCACCCATTCACTATGCCAAATGAAGAAGATTTGGATCTCTTGGCCACTGAACCTGAAAAAGTTTACTCCCAAGCTTATGATATTGTCTTGAATGGGTATGAAATCGGGGGTGGATCCATCCGTATTCATAAGAAAGAAATTCAAATGGAAATGCTTCATGCTCTCGGTTTTAGTGAAGAAAGTGCTCAAAATCAATTTGGTTTCTTGTTGGATGCTTTGGAATATGGTTTCCCACCACACGGCGGATTGGCTATTGGTTTAGACCGCTTTGTTATGTTATTAGCTGGTGAAGACAATATTCGTGAAGTCATGGCCTTCCCTAAGAATGGACGGGCAATTGATCCGCTAACCAATGCACCAAGTCAAGTTTCTGAAAAACAATTAGATGAATTGAAATTAGCGATTACCAAGATTGATGTCGATTAATAATCAATTGATAATAGGCGTAACCTTGTCATGAGGAAGGATGATCATTATGAATAAGAAGAGTTGGCTAGTTGTCATAGCAGCAGCTTTGCTTTTATTTTTTGGTGCGCAAGGAGCTTCCCTTCGCCAAGAACGGTCAAATTTGAATGCACAATTAGCAGAAGAAATGATGGGAAATAAAACCATCGAAGAAGGCTCATCAAGCAAACGTATTGCAGTGTTAACAGTGGAAGGAACGATTATGGATCATGGAGAAGGTTCTCCGCTAAAAGAACCCCTTACATATGACCATAAGGGCACTTTGCGTGCGATTGAAGATTTGAAAAAAGACAACAATGTAAAAGGCTTAATCTTAGAAGTGAATTCTCCAGGTGGAGGGACCTTTGAAAGCGTTGAACTTTATCGGGCACTTCGTTCTTTAAAAGAAGAAAAGAAGATCCCTATTTATGTCTCCATGAAAAAAATGGCAGCCTCTGGCGGTTACATGATTTCTATGGCAGGGGATAAGATTTTTGCAGATACGGAAACGATGACCGGTTCTATCGGTGTGATTGCTTCTGCTTACAATGTAAAGGACTTGATGGATAAGTACGGTGTGAAGGTTGAAACCTTTAAAACGGGAGATCATAAGGACATGCTCTCTCCTTATCGTTCAGTCACAGATGAAGAACGGAATATGATGAAGGACCTCTTAAATGATTCTTATCAAGAATTCCTAAAAATTGTTGAGGAAGGGCGTCATATGAAAGAAGATGACGTAAAACCTTTGGCAGATGGTCGGATTTATTCCGCTCGTCAAGCCAAAGATAAGCATTTGATTGATGAATTAGGTTATCGTAAAGATGCCATTGCGGCTTTGAAGAAAGATTATAATCTAGAAGGGGCTAAAGTTTATCAAGTCAAACCTAGCCAAGTGAACCGGCTAGTTCATTTCTTTAAACGCTTTTCATTAGGAATCTCTCTTCAAAAGCTTATGCGTGGAAATGGCTTGAGTGATGATTTACAAGCTGTTCAAACTTTAAGTAAGCAACTAGGGAGTCCGAGACCTTATTACCTGTATGGAGGTGAATAAGATGTTTGGCAAGAAAAAGAATAAAAAAGAGACCGTGGAAGATATTTTAGCTGGCCTCAATGATCATATCTATCAGGGAGCTTTAGAGAAAGAATTGGCGGAAGATAGAGAAGAAAAAAACTCTAACGTATCTAATCAGTCGACTCAGGAGAAGTGTTCTTGTGATCAAGCCTGTTCCTGCAGAACGACTTGTGATTGCGGTAAAGTTCAAGAGTTATCAGCGGATGCTTATCCCAGAGCAGTCTATGCGGGATTTTGGATGCGTTTGGTAGCTTTTGGGTTAGATGTCTTATTCTGTAAATGCTTGAGTAATATTTGTTTTTCTGGAATAACATATTTTTTAGGGGAAGAGATTTTAGTCAAGGATGGTTTATTCGAATTCTTTGTGATGAATGGTGTTTTTGTGGCGTATTTTACGCTAACAAGTTTTTTCTTGGAGGGGCAAACTTTAGGCAAGTATTTTTGTAAATTGAAGGTGGTCGCTACTCAATCTGATCATCTTTCTTTGGGAACTTGCTTGATTCGAGAGGGCTTAGGGAAGCTTATCTTATATCGTTTCCCTATTTTAGGCTTGTGTGTTCTCTTTACGCCCCAACGGCAAAATTATATCGACTTTTTTACAGATACCCTTGTCATTTCTCTTGAAAAATTTCACTTAATGAAAGGATCTTTGTAAAAGGTTTCATAAAATTGGAAGATATAGGGCTACTTGCTTCTTTTAATTAAAAGAAGTAAGTAGTTTTTTTATTAAAAAAGGCTTATAAAAGTTTTTAATAGATATAAAAGGCCATTGACTGGATAGCGCTTTCAAGATATTCTAAAAGTGTGATAGAAACGTTTGGTGTAGCTTGTATTGATGAATGGAGGTATTCCCTATGAAATGGAAACAAAAAATAATGAGATTACTTTTTGCTTTAAGTTTTATAAGTATTGTTACTTGGAAAATGCCTCAAGATAATGTAGATGCTAAGGAAAAAAGGGTCTTATCTACTCTTGAACAGAGGACCTATGTAAAACAGCAAGCGGATGTAGCGGTTTCTTACTTAGTCAAAGATAATCATCGCCTTTATTTTGATTTAGGAAGAGCAGAAAAGGAAGGTGTCTCAGCAACTGCTATCAAGATCGGGATGGGAATTGAACAACTGAGTGAAGATTATTCGGAAGGAAAATTTTCTGCGATTCGGTTCTTAAGAATGAGTATTCCTTTCCATGGGAATTATTGTGGACCTGGACATAGCGGCAATGATTTTACAGAAGAGCCGATTGATATCTTGGATGAAGGTTGTCGACGGCATGATCTCTGCTACCAGCCTTTTTCGCCAGGAGCCAATTGTGACTGTAATCGAGAACTTGTGGAATACGTGAAGGAAAATATGCCTTATATGGATGAATCCATTTTATGGAAGGCAGCAGCCATTATCGCTTGGTTTGATTCGGTAGGTCAGTGGGGCTGTTAGGAGCGATTTTCAAATAGAAATGTGGTGAATGACATGTTAGAAAGTGTGCGAACAAAAATTGAAAAATATAGCAAGGCATGGATACTTGCGAGTTTATTTCTTTGGATAATTTGCTGGATATTACCGCAAAAGGATTTTATTTCGATCACTACTTTTGGTATTCCACGCCCCCTAGGGATTTTTATGAATTACTATATTATCCCAGCTATGGGAGCTTTGATGATTTTAGCAAGCTTCATTGGTCGCAAGAAAAGTCTCTTTTTCTTCGGTTCTTTCTTCTTAGTAAGTTTTTGGGTAGTGATTGGATTATTATTGAGTGTATGAAATAAATCGTTTAGTCCCTAATAGAAAAAAGTTTCTATCACCCTTTAATTGAGTGATATATAAATAAACCCCCTGTCTGAAACTTTTAGGAGATTCGGGCAGGGGGCGTTTTATTGAAAAGTTAGTTTCCTTTTGTGGGTAGGTAGTTCATGAACATTAAAATAAGAGTAGCGGTTTCTTCGATGGAGCGCTCGGCTACATTAATAATCGGGCATTGGAGGCGTTCATAGACGTCATTGGCATATTGGAGTTCCTTTTCGATGCGGTTATCGTCACTGTAAAGTCCTTTTTCATCTACTCCATATGATCGCATACGCTCACGCCTAAATTTATTTAAGATATCGATATCGTTTGTCAACCCGATCAATTTATTGGTATCTACTTGAAAGATTTCTTCAGGGAGCTTGGCTTCAGGGACTAGAGGTAGATTAGCCACTTTGTAACCTTGAAAAGCAAGAAAGATAGAGAGGGGAGTTTTAGAAGTCCTAGATATTCCTAAGAGAACAATATCAGCTTCTTTGAAGCGTTCAGGATAACGTCCGTCATCATTTTGAACAGCAAATTCGAGGGCGCTGATTCGCTTGTAGTATTGGTCATTGAGTAGGTGACGTTGACCCGGTTTTTGATCGGGAGAAGTTTGCGTATCGTGACTAACTAACTGGATTAAAGGATGAAGGACATTGTTATAATAGATGCCGTTCTTTTGACAATAGTCGTTCGCTAATTGGTCGAGTTCCTTTTTGACGAAGGTCGCAACAATGTGAGCCCCTGTCTGTTTGGCTTTCTCTAAGATAGGGAGGAGGTTATCTTCGTGTTGGACAAAGGGATAGGTAGTGGTTTTGATATTAATGCCTGGAAATTGAACAGCGACACTTTTGAGGAGATCGACCGTTAGTTGGCCGACCGCATCAGAAATGAGATAGAATTCTGAAGTATGAGATCTTTGGGTCATGTGAGCACCTCTTTTCATAGATTCTTGTTCAGTATACCATATTCTGATTTAAAACTAGCCGAATACCTATTAATTTTGTATAATAATGGGGCAAGGTGAGGAGAGAGAAGTATGGTAGATTTTGTAAAGGCTTCAATGAACTATTTAAGTGAACTGGGTTATAAGTACACCAAGCGTCGGGCGGATATGTTGGCGGTATTTAGTGATGATCCTCTACATTATAAAAGTGCCAAAGAGGTGCAGCAAACCCTATCGAAGGATCATCCCTCTATTTCTTTTGATACAGTTTATCGGAATTTACGTTTGTTTGTAGAGTTGGAACTGTTGGAAGAAAATGAAATTGATGGAGGAATGGTCTTTCGTCAACATTGTGATCCTATTCTTGGCCATCATCATCACTTTATTTGTACCTCGTGTGGAGGGACGGTGCCTGTTCGTTTAGGAGATATTAGTCAGTATCAAGAACAGTTAGAAGGATACCTCATTCAGAGTCATGTTTTTCAATTGCGCGGACTGTGTCCAGACTGTCGAAAAAAAGCTGCTGAAAAGAGAAAGTGTCCCGATGATTGTCGCAAAAAAGATTCTTGTTCCCATTCACACAATAGATAAGAAAAACTTCATAAAGTAGTGTGGAATCAAAAAATCGCTAGATTAAATTCTCTACGAAAGAGAGGATCTAGCGATTTTTTGGATTAAATTATTGGGATAATTTGTAGAGTTTTTGGGCTAAGATAGGAGTCAATATCGATGAGATCACAACACCAAAAGCAATTTGAGCAGTTGCCGGCCCTACGAGGGGCTGATAAACTGGTAGAGTTTGCCCAATGAGGACGGGAACTGAAACAGACATGCCTGCAATAGAGGACATGGCAATAGAAGTTACGCCATCTTTTTTGAGGAGATAGCGTTCAAATCCTACCATCAAAAGAACCATAGGAATATAGTAAAGCAGTGTTAACAAGAATCCTTGAGGACCTGCTTGGATAGCATCGATTAAGTTAATATTCGCTCCAAAAGCAAATCCCATAAAAGGTAAGGAAAGAGCTGCGCCAGGGGCAAGAAAGTCTTTCATTTTGGTATCTATATTCCCAATGACAACTCCAATAAGAACTGGAATCAAGGTAGAAATAATAGGAGTCCAATTAATAGTGGTGGCTTGGGAGAGCGAAAATACTAAGAGAGGATAGGCAGGTGTGCATAGAATACCGATTAATCCAAAAGCAGCCATATCATTCTGAGAGCCATAATCTTCTTCTAAAGCTAAGAAGAGGGAAGGATTAGTGGAACAAATCGTAACAATATAAGCAATAGCAGAGATGCCAAAGACGCCTCTCATTCCAAAAATATGAATAAAAAGTAAGCCTAATCCTATGTTAAGCAAAGCTTTGACAAGAATCAGCATGCCTTCTTTTTTGAGGACAGTAGAGACTTGGCGAATATCCAAGGAAACGCCTGAGCATAAGCAAGCGAAGCCTATGATATAATTAAGGCCTTTCGAAGTGAAAAGTGCTTCAGTAGCTCCTCCTATTTCAAAAAAATGTGGTAAAAAAGTACAAAATAGGGCGGATACTAACATAGGAATAAGTAAGAGTCCGCCTGGAATTTTTTTCATTAAAGTGTACATGCTTTTTCCCCTTTCATATACAATTGGCTTTATTTTTATAGAAATATCCTATTTTAAAGAGCCTCCTTTCATAATAAGCCACTTTGCTTAAATTTTAAAGGAAAAAGATTTCTCAAAGAAATAGAATAAGAATCGGCTGCTTCACGTTGAGTCAAAAAATCCAGAATAATGAGTGAAGAAGTCAGAAAAATTGGGAAAGTGATTCGCTTATCCAGCAAATTTTCAAAGGGAAAATGAGAAAGAATGATTGACGGCTTCATTAAACTTAGGTATAATTTTCTTTGTACATTTCTCACCAAAGGATTCTTTGGGTGACGAGAAATGCTAAGGATGCAACGAGGGGAGGGAAAGTTCATGTCAAAAACTGTAGTTCGTAAAAACGAATCTATTGATGACGCTCTTCGTCGTTTCAAACGTTCGGTTTCAAAATCAGGTACTTTACGTGAAGCACGTAAACGTGAATATTATGAAAAACCATCAGTTCGCCGGAAGAAAAAATCGGAAGCTGCTCGTAAACGTAAATATTAATAGCGTAAGTATGAATGATTGGCGTGCATCGTAGTTAATAAGAGATAGGAGGCGCCTCATGGCAGCAATTGATCAAATCAATCAAGAGATAAAAGAAGCCATGAAAGCTAAAGATAAGTTTCGTTTATCCGTTATCCGTATGTTGAAGGGCGCTTTGCAAAAAGCTGAAATCGACAAAGGTGAAACGTTAACGGAAGAAGAAGAATTAACGATTCTTTCACGAGAACTTAAGCAACGGAAAGATTCTGTTGCAGAATTTCGTGAAGCAGGACGGGACGATTTAGCCGATGAGACTGCTAAGGAGATTGCTATTGTGGAAACTTATCTTCCTAAACAATTGTCCGAAGAAGAAATCACGGTTGCTCTCAAAGAAGTCATTGACCAAGTAGGAGCGCAATCCATGAAAGATTTTGGAAAGGTGATGGGGGCCGCTGTCAAAGCCTTAAAGGGCAAAGCAGATGGTTCTACTATCCAAAAAATTGCTAAATCGCTCTTATCTTAATAATAGATAATCGCTAAAAAAGCTGGCCAAAGCCAGCTTTTTTTGTGTAAAGAGAAGGCTATCTTTTGATTCTCTTTTTAACGGAAAATAGGAGAGCTTCTGTGAAGGACTCGAATTTTAGCTGATCATTTGCTATACTATAACTATAAAGAAAAGGGAGGACGATGGCGTTTGAGTGAACCACTTTCCACGAAAAGATTTCGCTTAGAACATCCGGAGAATGCGGATTTATTATACGGCATTCATGACCACTATCTTCAAAACATAGAAACACATTTTGGAGCGGCCATCAATGCACGGGGCGATCAAGTGGAGATTATTGCGAGTGAAGATCAAGTTGATCAAATTCAGGCGATTTTGAAAGGCTTAGAAGGAATCTTAAAGAAGGGGCATCCTCTTGATGAACGGGATGTTCTAACGGCCATAACTTTGGCAGAAGAAGGAAAACTTGAGGGGCTTGAACATCTCTATGATCAAGCTATTGGGAAAACCTATGATGGTAAAATTATTCGCCCCAAAACTTTGGGACAGTCTCGTTATATAGAAACCATCAAGAAATCTTCGGTTACTTTTGGCATTGGACCAGCAGGAACAGGGAAGACTTTTTTGGCAGTGGTGATGGCGGTTTCTCAGCTTAAGAAAGGCCAGGTCAAGCGAATCATTTTGACTCGGCCAGCTGTGGAAGCAGGAGAAAGCTTAGGTTTTTTACCAGGAGATTTAAAAGAAAAAGTAGACCCTTATTTAAGGCCAGTCTATGATGCCCTCTATGCGATCTATGGATCTGAACATACAGAACGCTTAATTGAACGAGGCGTTATTGAGATTGCTCCGCTCGCTTATATGAGAGGGAGAACGTTAGAAGATGCTTTTGTTATTTTGGATGAGGCGCAAAATACGACCCCTGCCCAGATGAAGATGTTTTTAACGCGGTTAGGTTTTGGATCTAAAATGATTGTCAATGGCGACAAGACTCAAATTGACTTGCCTAGTGGTGTTCATTCCGGCTTAAAGGATGCAGAAAGAATTTTAAAGGGACTTTCTGCTGTTGATTTTGTTTATTTTGATGCTAGTGATGTGGTTCGTCACCCAGTAGTATCGGCGATTATTAAGGCTTATGATTTACAGCAAGCATCAAGTCATTGATGGAAGAATTTTTGAGGAGGTGTAAGGACAGTGTTATCTGTTCTATTTTGTGATAAAACAGGGGGACTTACCCCAGAGCAAGAAAAAATTATAAAAGGTGTATTAGATACCGCCGCTCAACGGTTAGATTTAAAGGGAGAAATTGAGATGTCTTGTACGATTGTTGATGATGAAGAAATTCATATCATCAATCGGGATTATCGAGGTTTTGACCGCCCAACAGATGTGATCTCTTTTGCTATTAATGATGAAAGTCCTGATGAAGAAGAGATCAAGGAGTGGCCAGAGGATCTTCCTTATGAATTAGGAGACTTATTGATTTCATTAGATACTGCCAAAAGACAAGCCGAAGAATATAATCATTCCCTTGAACGGGAGTTAGGATTCTTAGCTTGTCATGGTTTCCTTCACCTCAACGGCTATGACCATATGGAACCGGAAGATGAGAAGGTGATGTTTGGCTTACAACGTGAAATTTTAGATGCCTATGGACTTAAAAGAGAATAAGCCTCTAAAAGCAGTCACTTCTTCTGCACGTCGCTCCTTCAAGACGCATTCTTATCGAGAATCTATTGGCTATGCTCTAGAAGGTTTGTTTTTTGCCTTTAAGCAGGAGCGAAATATTCGCTTCCAGTCAGTGATGATGGGCCTTGTGATTCTCTGTGCCTTCTTTTTTGGCGTTTCACGGGTGGAATGGGTGATTTTGCTTTTATGTTGTTTAATGGTATTAGCAGCAGAATTGGCAAATACATGTGTGGAATGGTTAGTGGATCTGGTGACAGATAACCACTACTCCCTGATTGCCAAACGAGTAAAAGATATTGCGGCAGGGACGGTTTTTTTGACGGCAGTTTTTTCTGTGGTTATTGGTGGAATTATCTTTATTCCTTATTTATTGAACTGGCTGTTTTAGAAAGGAAGACACTTTGAATTTAACGAATCATTATCATTCTGGATTTGTAGCTATTATTGGACGACCAAATGTTGGAAAATCAACCCTTATGAACAAGATTATCGGACAAAAAATTGCTATTATGAGTGATAAGGCCCAAACCACTCGCAATAAGATTCATGCGATCTATACGACAGAAAACGAACAATTAATATTTATTGATACACCGGGAATTCATAAACCCAAGCACGAATTGGGAGAATATATGGTGAAGTCCGCCTACTCTGCTTTAGAAGAAGTGGAAGTCATCTTGATGCTAGTCAATGTGACAGATAAGATTGGACCTGGCGATCGCTTCGTTATGGAGAAGTTGAAAGATTACCAAACACCTAAAATTTTGGCAATTAATAAAATCGATCAAGTAAGTAAAGAAGACTTAGCTGAATTTCTTCAATCTATTCCCCATCCTGAAAGTTTTTCGGCTATTTTACCGATTTCCGCTTTGAAGCGAGAGGGTGTTGAGGAGTTAATTGATCAATTAGTTTCTTATATGCCAGAAGGTCCGCAATATTATCCAGAAGATCAAGTGACGGATCATCCGGAATATTTTGTTGTTTCTGAAATGATTCGTGAGCAAATTTTAAAACTGACTCGCGATGAAGTGCCGCATTCTGTAGCAGTAACAGTTGATAAGATGCAAAAGGATGAGTTTGATAAAGTTCATGTTTACGCTAATATTATCGTTGAGAGAAAGAGTCAAAAGAGAATCATTATCGGTAAGAATGGGGCTATGTTGAAAAAAATTGGTTCCAATGCTCGAAGAGAAATTGAAACCATGCTAGGCGCTAAAGCCTATTTGGAACTTTGGGTAAAAGTAGAGAAAAATTGGCGAGATAATAATCGCTTACTGAATGACTTTGGTTATAAGCCTAAATCTGATTATTAGCCTTTAAGGAATAGAAGGAGAGACGTATGGAACCCGTGGAATTTTTAGGTATCGTGCTTTTTCAACGTCCCTATAAGGACCGGGACGCTCTCCTTAAAATTTTTACGCGTTCGAAGGGAAAACGTATGTTTTTTGTAAAAAATCTAAAAAGCCCCAATCATTTTTTGAAACGGGCGTGTTTCCCCATGGCTAGAGCGACTTATATTGGCCAAATCAACGCGCACGGTTTTTCTTTTTTGAATGAAGTGAAAACCTGCTATTTTCCCAAGCAGGTTCAAGTAGACATCGAAGCAAATGCTTATGCCAGCTATCTTGCCCATTTGGTAGATGTGAGCTTAGAAGAGGGAGAGGTGGATGAAGGCTTATTCGATAAGCTGTGGCAAGCCCTGGAGAAGATAGAAGAAGGGAACGATTCGATGGTCATTGCCAATATTTTGGAAGTTCAACTTCTTCCTAAATTTGGCGTGGATCCGCACTTAAAGTCTTGTGTATTTTGCCAAAAGGATCAAGGTATTTTTGATTACTCTGTGAGGTATGACGGTCTTATCTGCCAAGACCATTTCTCGAGGGATCCCAAGCGTTCGCATTGGTCTGCGCGAGCGGCACATTTTATTCGGATATTTAGTCAATTAGATTATGAAGCCATTCAAAGTATCTCTTTGAATGGAAAGACTAAGCGAGAGATTCGACAAGCGATCGATAGTCTTTATCAGGAATATGTGGGAATTTCTCTTAAAAGCAAATCTTTCATTGATAAACTGATAAATTTTGACAATCCGCTTGACGATTCCTATTCCAGTAAAGTATGATAAGAGCGTATAAAAGTTTATGCATAGATAGTAAAGAGTAAATAAACACTTCTTGCGCAGTGAGTCTGGTGAGTGGGAACAGATCAGGAGTTTTATTGAAAGGCGTACTTGAGCATAACAAACTAAAGTGCTAGCTATTGCTAGAAATAGGGTGGAACCGCGTTTGAACGTCCCTATGTGTACCTGAGGTATACATAGGTTTTTTATTTGTCGTGAACCCTAGAATAGAACTAGCCTAGGACAGTGAGAGAGAGGAATATTAATGACAAAGAAAGCAACGACAATTCAAGAAATGATTTTGGCCTTGCATCAATTTTGGTCTGAGCAAGGTTGCTTAGTGATGAATGCTTATGATACAGAAAAAGGGGCTGGGACTATGAGCCCTTATACCTTCTTAAGAGCTATTGGACCAGAACCTTGGAAGGCTTGTTATGTGGAACCTTCTCGTCGACCAGACGATGGACGTTACGGGCAAAACCCTAACCGCTTATACCAACACCATCAATATCAAGTCGTTTTAAAACCTAATCCTGAAAATGTTCAAGAACTCTACATCAAGAGTTTAGAAAGTTTAGGTATTAATCCTTTAGAGCATGATATTCGTTTTGTGGAAGATAACTGGGAAAATCCTTCTATGGGATGTGCCGGTTTAGGTTGGGAAGTTTGGTTAGATGGGATGGAAGTGACCCAGTTTACTTACTTCCAACAAGTGGGAGGTTTAGATTGCCATCCAACGACCTCTGAATTAACTTATGGGATTGAACGCTTAGCATCTTATTTACAAGGTGTGGATTCCGTCTATGACTTAGTATGGTCGAACGGTGTGAAGTATGGGGAAATTTTCCAACATCCTGAATATGAACACTCCGTATATTCTTTCGAAAAAGCAAATACCGATATGCTCTTTAAAGCTTTTGATGCCTATGAAAAAGAAGCCAACCAACAATTGGAGAATGGCCTTGTTCATCCTGCCTATGACTATATTTTAAAATGTTCGCATACTTTTAATATTTTAGATGCACGTGGTGTGATTTCTGTGACAGACCGCGCAGCTTATCTTGCACGGGTTCGTCATATGGCTCAACAAGTCGCTCGACTCATGGTAGAAAAACGGAAAGAATTAAAATTCCCTCTGCTCTCCAGAGAAGAAGCTAGCCAGTATCTAAAGGAGGAAGAAGAACATGAATAATCATTTTTATTTGATCGAAGTCGGCTTAGAAGAAATGCCGGCGCAATATGTACGTTCAGTCAGCCAACAATTTCAAAAATTAGTGGAAGCTTTCTTAAAAGAAGAACGTTTAACTTTTGAAAGCACGCAAGTTTTTGCTACCCCCCGTCGGTTTGCAGTGTTAGTGAAGAATTTAGCGGACAAGCAAATCGATTTTAGTGAAGTGGCTAAGGGACCTGCTAAAACTATTGCTATGGATGAAGAGGGCAATTGGACTAAAGCAGCGCAAGGCTTTGTTCGTGGTAAGGGATTAACTACAGATGATATCTATTTTGAAACGATCAATGGAAAAGAATACGCTCATGTAAAAGTGGAATCCCCTGGTCAACCTGCTGTGGAAGTCCTTCCTAAAATTAAAGACTGTATCACTCAGATGACTTTCCCAGTTGCTATGTTTTGGGCCAATCATGATTTCCGTTATATTCGTCCTGTACACTGGATTGTTTCGCTTTTAGATAAGGAAGTCGTACCTTTTGAAGTGATGGGGCTTCAAGCTGGACGCAAGAGCCGTGGTCATCGTTTCTTACATCCAGATTCTTTTGAATTGACCAATGCCGTGTCTTATGAAGAACGTTTGGCAGAAATGTATATTGTAGCTGACCAAGACAAACGGAAAGCAATGATTCAATCCCAACTTCAAGAATTGGAAGAAAGCCATCATTTCCATATTATGGAAGATGACGATCTTCTTGAAGAAGTGACCCAATTGGTCGAATATCCAACAGCTTTTGTGGGAGAATTTGATGAGAAATACTTGGCTCTCCCAGCTCCTGTTTTGATTACGTCTATGCGTGAACATCAACGTTACTTTGCAGTAGAAGATCAGAAGGGAAACTTGTTACCTCGTTTCATTGCTTTACGGAACGGAACAAAGGATGGCCTTGAAAGCGTCAAAGCTGGAAATGAAAAGGTCCTTGTAGCCCGTTTGGAAGATGCGATGTTCTTTGTAAAAGAAGATAAAGAAGTCGCTATTGATGATTTTGCTAAGAAATTAACCCACGTAACCTTCCATGCTAAAATTGGTTCCCTCAAACAAAAGATGGAACGGACAGGAGTAGTGGCGAACTTCTTGTATAGCAAATGGGCCATGGAAGAGGTCTTTGCTTCTCAGTTAGCCAGTGACTTCAAGCCACAAATTTCACGCCTTCAATCTATCTATAAGTTTGACTTAGTGACGCAAATGGTCGATGAGTTTAGTGAACTCCAAGGGGTTATCGGCGAAATCTATGCTAAAGAAGCTGGAGAAGATGAAGCTGTGGCTATTGCCATTCGCGAACACTATCTCCCTAATGGGTCAGAAAGTGAATTGCCACAAACGCCGCTTGGAATTTTGATGGCAATTGCTGATAAATTAGAAACAATTATTTCCTTCTTCGCCATTGGAAAGGCTCCTTCTGGGTCTAACGATCCTTTTGCCTTAAGACGTCAAATGATTGGGATAGTGACCCTTCTTGCGCACTATCACTTACCTTTTGAATGGCATACAGATCTCAAAGAACTTCTTGATTTGGTTTATAATTTCGATCAAGAAAAAGAATCCAAAGTTTCAGCGGACTTGCTTCAATTTGTGTCTGATCGCTTAAAGAATACCCTAGAAAGCGAAGGTATTCGGTATGATATTTCTCAAGCGGTTCGAGAAGCAGAAATTTTCGATGTCTTATCCATTATTGAAACAGCTAAGACTTTGAATCATCACGCCAAAGATGATCACTTCAAGGCCAATGTCGAAGCTTGGCAACGGATTAGCAATTTGAAAGCAAAAGCAGAAGAACTTCACGTTCAACAAGCAACCGTTAATCCCGATCTCTTTGAAACTTCTTCTGAAAAAGAACTTTGCCAAGCGGTGAAGGGATTGAACTTAGGAGAATTTGAAGAAGAAAATTACCAAGAATTAGAACAACTCACGCCATTAATCAGCCGTTTCTTCGAAGAGAATATGGTCTTTACAGAAGATGAAGCGATCAGAAATAACCGCTTGACCCTATTAAAACAATTAGCACGGCCACTGGCAGCTCATTTTAACGTTCAAGAGATTGTCAATAAATAAAAGTATGAATCAACCCAAAGAAAGGAGGCGGAACTCTTGTCAACTTTTTATGATTACGCCAAAATTAAAGTTAAAGCAGGTAAGGGCGGAGATGGTATGGTAGCCTTCTTACGTGAAAAGTATCGTCCTGATGGAGGTCCAGCAGGTGGAGATGGCGGACGCGGAGGAGATATTATCTTCAAAGTCGATGAAGGGCTTCGAACATTAATTGATTTCCGTTATAATCAACACTTCAAAGCAAAATCCGGAGAGAATGGGATGCCAAAAGGTCAGTACGGTCGAGGCGCAGAGTCTCTCGTGGTCCCTGTCCCTCCTGGAACAGTTGTTACAGATATGGATAGTCAAGAAGTTTTGGGCGACTTAGTCGAAGCTGGCCAAGAATTGGTGGTCGCAAAGGGCGGTCGAGGCGGAAGAGGCAATATAAAATTTGCCACCCATAACAATCCTGCTCCAGAAATTGCAGAAAACGGAGAGCCTGGCCAAGAGCGCACGCTCAAGTTAGAATTAAAAGTTTTAGCAGATGCGGGTTTGGTAGGATTTCCTTCTGTTGGAAAATCGACGCTCCTCTCTGTGGTCTCTCGAGCTAATCCAAAGATTGGGGACTATCACTTCACCACCTTGAATCCTAATTTAGGGGTGGTAACCCCCAAAAACCAAGAAGCATTTGTCTTAGCTGACCTTCCAGGATTAATTGAAGGTGCTTCTCAAGGCATTGGGCTTGGAATGCAATTTTTACGGCATATTGAGCGAACAAAAGTGATCTTGCATGTCGTCGATATGGGGTCTTTTGAAAATCGAGATCCTTTTGAAGATTATGTGGCGATTAATAAAGAATTAGAAGCTTATGATCCCGCCTTATTAGCGCGGCCTACCTTGATCGTGGCTAATAAGATGGATATCCCAGAAGGGGAGCTCTATTTGGAAGAATTCCAAGAGAAATTAGGCAACTATTTCAAGCAAAATTATCCGCAATTGACGCCGCCAGCTATCTTTCCTATCTCAGCCTTTACTCATAAAGGAGTCGAAGCTCTGATGGAGGAAACTGCACGTTTAGTAGAAGAGGAAACTTTACGTCTTCATGCCCTTCAAGAGGAGGAGAAAGCAGAAGAAAAAGTGGCCAATTATACGGAAAAAGATTTGGAACCTGAACCCTATTTTGAAATTAATCAAGATAAAGATGGCGTTTATGTGCTTTCAGGAGAGCCTATTGAAAGAGATTTCAAAATGGCAAACTTGGAATACCATGAAAGTGCTTTACGTTTTGCACGAAAATTAGCTTATCATGGAGTCGATCAAGCGCTCAGTGAACATGGAGCACAGGCAGGAGACATTGTTCGTATTTTGGATTATGAATTTGAATTTATGGAATAGAAGGAAGAGGGGGAGTATTCCTCCTTCCTTTTGAGGATTAGAAAGGAGGTTTGCATGGAACTCGCTTTTATTGGAACAGGAGCTGGTGTCCCATCCAAGCCTAGGAATGTGAGTTGTACGATTCTTAAACTTTTAGAAGAGCGCAATGAGATGTGGATGTTTGATTGTGGAGAAGGCACTCAACAACAAATTTTAAAGACAACCCTCAAGCCTCGAAAGGTGACCAAGATTTTTATCAGTCACGTTCATGGGGATCATATGTATGGACTCCCTGGTTTTTTAAGTTCACGGTCTTTTCAAGGGGGAGAAAATACGCCGCTAACGATCTATGGCCCTGTAGGTGTGAAGGAGTTTGTGTTAACCAGTTTAAAAGTTTCTCAAACCAAATTAACCTATCCCTTGCATTTTGTTGAATTAGAGCAAACAGGGGTAGCTTTTGAAGATGACCAGTTCACAGTGACCTATGATACTTTAGAACATGCGGTGCCTTCGTATGGTTTTCGAATTGTGGAGGCAGATAAGGTCGGTGAATTATTAATTGATAAAGCGCGTGAGGCAGGCGTCCCAGATGGCCCACTTTTAGGGCAATTAAAAGCCTTGAAGCAGATTACCTTAGAGGATGGTAGAGTGCTAGACGGAAAAGATTTTGTAGGCCCTGATAGAAAGGGCAAAATTCTTGCAATCTATGGAGATACTCGCTATTGTCCACAAGGTATCCGCTTAGCAGAAGGCGCAGATGTATTAGTTCATGAAGCGACTTTTGCGGCTGGAGAAGAGAAGATGGCATATAATTACTTCCATACAACGGCTGGTCAAGCAGCTAAATTGGCTAAAAAAGCAGGTATTAGCAAACTTTATTTGACACATATTTCAGCGCGTTATGTTGGAAAAATGGCGCAAGAATTGGAAAAAGGGGCCAGACAAATTTTTGAGGCCTCCTATGTTGTGAAAGATTTCGATGAATACACGATCTAAATTTTTCAGATAGGATAAATAAGGAGGTGTCAGTGCCCAAGATGTTGAATTCAACTTATGATTGGGAAGAAAAAAAGATTCCAAACCTCAAAGAAGTGGACTTACAGTCCCTAGCTAAAGAAATGAAGTGTTCCCCTTTATTGGTGGAATTAGCTTTAAGTAGGGGATATCAAACAAAAGAAGCGATTGAGAATTTTTTGAAGCCGTCTGAAGTTTTTCATGATCCTTTTCTTCTTTATGATATGGAGAAGGCGGTTGAACGAATTCGAACGGCTATTTTAAATAATGAAGCCATTCTCATATACGGAGATTATGATGCAGATGGAATTACAGCGACAACGATTTTAGTAGAAGTTTTAGACTCTCTAGGAGCGAATGTGTCTTATTACCTTCCGGATCGATTCGAAGATGGATATGGCCCTAATCAGAGTGTTTACAAGTATTACATTGAGCAAGGCATTCAGTTGATTATCACTTGTGATAATGGAGTGGCGGGTCATCAAGCCATTCATTATGCCAAGGAACGGGGAGTAGATGTCATCATTACCGATCATCATGAGATTGGAGAGACTCTTCCTGAAGCTTATGCGGTTGTACATGCTCGCCATCCAAAGGGACACTATCCCTTTGGAGATCTATGTGGAGTAGGGGTTGCTTTGAAAGTAGCAACTGCTTTACTCGGCGATTTACCGACTGAATATTTGGATGTGTGTGCGATTGGGACCATTGCTGATTTGGTGAGTTTAACCGATGAAAATCGAACCATTGTTCAAATGGGACTCAAGCTTATGCAAAATACAGACCGGGTAGGACTAGCGGAACTGATCCAACGGGTAGGAGTAGATCCCAAAAACCTAAATGAAGAAACGGTGGCTTTCCAACTGGCCCCTCGGCTCAATGCTTTGGGGAGGTTAGGGTCTGCTATGCCAGGGGTTGAACTCTTAACGACCTTTGATGTGGAAGAAGCCAAATCGTTAGTTGATCAAATTGAAGTTTCTAATCAAACCCGACGATCAATTGTGGATAAGATTACGCAAGAGGCCTTTCAACAAGTCGAAGCCTTAGACGAGCTGGAAGATTTACTTATTGTCAAAAAAGAAGGTTGGCACGAAGGCGTGTTGGGTATCGTGGCTTCTCGCCTTGTAGAGAAGTATCATCGGCCGACCCTTGTTCTAACGAAGTTAGAAGATCGCCAAGTTTATAAGGGATCTGGTAGGTCTATTGAAGGTGTCAATCTTTTTAGAGTTTTACAAGCAGGCAAAGCCTATGCGCCAGAAAGCGGAGGGCATGCTATGGCTGGAGGCATGACCGTTCCTGTTGATCAATTTGAAGAGTGGCAAAAAGCGCTCAAGGAAGCTGCAAAAGAAGATCATGATTGTATCCAAAAGAAAAGTCGCCTAACTTATGATAGTAAGCTAAGCTTGGATCAGTTTACTGAAGAAACGATACATTCTTTGGACTGCCTTCGTCCGTTTGGTACTGATAATCCAGTTCCTCGTTTTCTATTGAAAGATGTTCAAGTAATAGAAGCCAGGGCGCTAGGGAAAAACCAGAAAACCTTGAAGCTAAAACTCAGTGAAAAAGAAGGAAGTCTGGGACTAGAGGCAGTGGCTTTTGGAAAGGGAGAGACTGCTTCTTACCTATCGAAAGGCCAAGTGCTTCAAGTGGTCTGTGAGGCGAGTTTGAACTCTTGGCAAGGCCGAGTTACCCCACAAGGCCGAGTGATTGATTTTTGGGGAGAAGGTCCCTTATTAGTTGACTGGCGTCATTCCCAGAATTCCTCACAAATTTTTTCTGTTCAAGAAGCCTACTATTATTTTGAAGAACCCACTTTAAAAGAACGTTATCAAGGCATGTTGCCAAGTGGAGCTTTAGCCATTGGACCAAATGACTTACAGCAATCTAAGGCTGTTTATCGTCAGTTAGTGATTTTCGATCAACCGAAAAATTTAGAAGCTTTGAAACGTTTTATAAAAGAAAAAAGAATCGATAGTCTCTATTTATTTGCCTATCTTGCCCGCCCGATTAGTCAAATGGGTAGCATTCAACGAGAAGAGGTTACTTTAGTTTATCGTTACTTGAGACAGCATCAAATGATTGATCTCAAAGGAAAATTTTCTAATTTAGCGGCTTATTTAAAACTTCCTGAGCCTAAATTAGAAGTCATTTTAAAAATAATGGAAGAAGTGGGCTTTATTCAACGATTGAATACTCAAATTCATTTCTTTACTTCCCAAAATAAGGTAGACTTGCAAACGTCTCGGTATTTGCAAGCCTGGCAAAACCAAGTGAAGAGTGAAAAATTATTACAAACACAAACGATACAGACGATTAAGTCTTACCTTTATGAGGAGGAGTAAGCATGCAATTAAAAGATTATGTTAAGGATATTCCTGATTTTCCTGAGAAAGGAATTATATTTAGAGATATTACACCGATTTTACAGTCACCTGAAGCTTTTTCTTATGTGATTGACCAAATCGCAGCTTTTGCTAAAGAAAAAGGGGCCGACCTCATCGTAGGACCAGAAGCTCGTGGATTTATTGTAGGCTGTCCAGTAGCCTATGCTTTAAATATAGGGTTTTCTCCTGCGAGAAAGCCAGGTAAGCTCCCTCGTGAGACTGAATCTTTTAAGTATGATTTGGAATATGGGACTAATCAGATTGAAATGCACGCAGATGCCATTCGCCCAGGACAAAAAGTGGTGGTCATTGATGACTTATTGGCAACGGGTGGGACGATTCATGCTACCCGTGAAATTGTTGAAAAATTAGGAGGCAAAGTGGTTGGAGCTGCTTTTATTATTGAATTAAAAGACCTCAAGGGACGTGAAGCTATCCAAGATTTAGATATCTTTAGCTTATTGACTTATTAAGGGAATTCCCAAAAATAAAAAGAAAAATCGCATGATGAGTAGACTAGAGAGCTTAAAAATCATGCGATTTTTTATTGGAATGAATAAGCGAGCATTCAAAAGAATTGAAAACTGAGCGTTTAAAAAGTATGTGGACGGTAAAGGGAAACTACTTTTCCAAGAATATAGCAATTTCTGAGAATAATAGCTGACATGGAAGAATTTTCAGGTTGTAGTCGGATGTAGTCTTGTTCTTTGAAAAACCGCTTACAGGTAGCTTGTTCTTCTTCGGTCATAGCGATGACAATATCTCCGTTAGAAGCTGAATTTTGTTGGCGAACAATCACGTAATCTCCATCTAAAATTCCCGCTTCGATCATACTTTCGCCGCGAATCTGTAGCATAAAGTAATCGGCTTCATTGGCGTTGAGGGAAGGTGGGCAGGGAAAGTAGCCTTCAATATCTTCAATGGCATCAATAGGTTGGCCGGCTGTTACTGTTCCGACTATAGGGATACCTTGGTGGTTAACGCCTAATAATTTGTAACCTTTTTGCGTAATCTCTAAGGCGCGTGGCTTTGTAGAATCTTTGAACAGGTAGCCTCCTTGTTCTAAGCGATTGAGATGAGAATGCACAGTGGACGTAGAAGTAAGTCCGACACACTCACAAATTTCACGGATTGTTGGAGGATATCCCTTCTCTTCGACGTTATCATAAATGCATTGAAGAATTTGGAGTGGACGCTCTTTCATTATTACCACCATCACTTTCTTTCAGATTACCTTTAGTGTAGCATAAGGAAAGAAATTTTACAAACAAATGTTCGGATTCTTACTTAGGATCTGGGGAAGTTGGGGAAACATAGAGAGTGGTTTGTTTAAAGTAATTGACTAAGCCAGGCTTGGCCCCTTTAGGTTTTTTGACATGTTTGACTTGGGTATAGTCGACCGGTACATGGGTAGCGTAGCGGTATTTAGAAAAGTAGGCCGCATAGGAAGCTGCTTGAAGGAGCTCTTCATCTGTGGGGTGGTCAGTTCCTAAGATAACGTGACTGCCTGGAATATTTTGGGTATGGAACCAATAGTAATCTTTGTGTGCTTTTTTCAAGGTGAGTTGATCGTTTTGCGTGTTGTTGCGTCCGATCCAAATGGAATTTCCAGCTACTGATGGATAGTGTCTGGGTTGGAGTGGAGCAGTGTTTTTAGATTTTCGTTTTTGATGAGGAGAAGACAGGTAACCTTGGAGAATGAGTTCTTGTTTGATGGCTTGTAATTCATTATCTTCTGCGTAGGTGAGTAGGCCAGAGATGGAGAGAAGATAATCCACTTCTCCTTGGTTTTTTGCTTTTTGTTCCTCGATATGCTCTTTGGCATGAGTATATTTTCGATACTGCCGGAAGTATTTCTGAGCATTATCAGAAGGAGAGAGTGCTGGATCAAGAGAGATAGTGATGGGAGCACCATTAGCGTAGTAATTGGGGAGAGTCACCTCTGTTTGTCCCTTGTGGAGTTGATAGAGGGAGGCAGTGAGTAATTCCCCCTTGAGCTGATAGTCTTCTGCAGATTGACTCTTTTCTTCGTCCTTAGCGAGGTTGGCGAGTTTTTTTTGACAATGTTTGAGTTTTTTGTTGACCACTTGGCCCAATTGTTCACTAACCTGATTAATGCGAGTATATTGAGAGACTTGATCATAATAAGCGTCCATTAACTGACTTAGGCTATCGAAAGTTTGGCGTTCTCCCAGGAGATGTTCATAAGGGAAAGCCGTCATATGAACCTTGTTATCTTGCTTAGTAAGACAAGGCCTTGGTTGCATGAAGGATTGAATAAAAGTTTTGAAACGGTGAACCTGCTCATCAGGGGACTGTCCCTTTAGTCGATAGAGGACTTCTTGGGCACTGTCTGCTCCAAAACCCATAAAATAAGCTTGTAATGACACTTTTGATAATTCTTCATCAAAAGGAAAAGTTTCCAAGTGGGTGAAAGGATTTTCCTTGTTCGCTTGAGGGGGAAGACAATAATGCGCTCCTGGAAGCAGCGTCCGATACCGGTTGAGGGCTGGCGGAATTTTGGTGATGAGGTCCATAATGGTATGTTCCTCATCCAAAACAAGGATATTAGATCGCCTGCCCATGATTTCAATGACGAGGTGACGTTTGAGGGGATCACCGAGTTCGTTATAGCAACAGAGATCGACGGAAACAATGCGGTCCGCTTCATACTGATGAACCCCTGTAATGGTTGCGCCTTCTATATGTTTTCTCAAAAACATACAAAAGTTTTGAGGCGTTTCAGGAATACTATAAGCCCTTTGAGTGAGTTGAATACGGGGAGCTGAAGGGGTGGCAGCTAGTAATAATTTATAAGTGCGCCGGTCTTGACGAATGGTCAAAAGAATTTCTTGGTCATAGGGTTGTTGGATTTTGTTGATGCGTCCCTTAGAGAGAACTTGATGAAGTTCTTGGGTGAGACTATGGATAAATAATCCATCTAGAGACATGGAACCACCTACTTTCTTAGAATTTTATTATAACAAAGATTGACAAGATGTGAAAAGAAGACAGCTATCTTTTGAAAAAGAACCAGGCGTTCTCTGTCAATACAAAAAGATCCCTAAAAGCTTAAACTTTTTGGGAGCTAAGTTTACAATGCTATTATTTTTCAGTTTTCCAGAGGGTAAGAGAACGCTTCATAGCATCTATAAAGCCCTTATCGCTCGTGGTTAAGATATTACTCTTGTAGAAAGTGACTGAAAGCGTAAGAATGACCATGGCAAAGATGAAGCACAAAACAATGGATAGGGTAATTTCGAGCGGTTGAATAGAGGCGTTGCTGAGGCGGAAAGGCATCACAAAAGGTGTAAAGAAAGGTATTTGTGAGGCTATACGGACAAAGGTATTATTGGTAGAAGTTATGGCAAACATACCGATGTAAAAACCGATCACTCCTAACATAGAAATAGGCATCATAGCTTTTGGAAGCTCTTCTGTTTTGGAGATTAAGGAACCTAAGGAGGCTGCTAAGTGGGAGTAGATGATAATACCAAGTACCGCGTAAACAATCCCAAGGAGAAGGGAAGGCAAAGATTCTTGAAGCACTTGGCTGAAGTGAATCTGAGCAAGCAACTCTGTCCATTCACTTGGCAAGGAGAAGAGATCCAAGTGAAATCCCATCCAAACGAGTACACCAATCAGCAGATAGATTATAATTTGAGTCACAACCATCAAACCAATAGCAGCTAATTTTCCAAAAAAGTAGGCCTTAGCAGGTATAGAGGAGAGGATGATTTCACAAACCTTGGAACCTTTTTCGCTGGCAATCTCTTGCCCAATGACACTCACATAAGAGAAGATAAACATCATGACAATAAAACAAGTCAGATAAGCAATCCCCTTACGGATGAAGACTTCTTTCATTTCTTTAATTTCAGGAACCAGTTCGCCATTTTTGTAGATAAAGCTGACTGATTGAATAGGTACTTGCGAGTGAGCGATCGCTTTAAATTGCTGGGGATCGAGTCCTAGTTTTGAAATATTTTGTTCAAGGATGAAGTCGTTTAAAAGATTTTCAAACGGCTTCAGAGAAATATCTTTACTGTTGGTCTTATTGTAGAAGGTAGGATTCAGGCCTTTATCTTTGGAAGTTAAGACGAGGTAGCCATCGATGCTATCTGTTTTTAAGGCTTCCTTGGTTTGGTTTTCATCTAAGTCTGTTCGAATAGTATTCTTGCCGGCGTTGGCTTGAAATTTTTCTTGCAGAGTGGTTGGGGCATCCACAAGAGCAACAGTAGCTGTTTTTTCGCCTTCGTACTTGCCAATGAAAAATCCAATCGCTAAGCAAATAGCTAAGGTAATAATAGGAGAGAAAAGCATCCAGATGAAGGCTTTTCTGGCGACATTTTTCCGGTAAACGTGTTTGATAACAATCCAAAGTTTATTCATTGTGATCACCTGCTTTCATTTTGAAAATTTCTTCAAGTGTTGGAGGTTGTTGATCGAAGCAAGTGATGTACTCTCTCCCTGTGATCTGATTGAAGAGAATTTTGCCGTAGCTTTCGTCTGTTTTTTCAAGTGATCTTTGACAAGCCCTTAATCACTGTGAAACCAAAATCTCTTCAAAGGGAGAAATCGTTTACTTTCTTTGGTGACCCTATGGTATACTAAAAGAAATATAAAGACTCTTGAATGAAAAGGAGGGACATTTATGAAAGATGTTACCAATTCTTCGCGTCCATTCAAGTCTTCTTCCAATAAAGGGCGATTTATCGCTTACCTGATTTGGTTAGCTGTCATGGGCGTCTATTACTATCTGTTTCTTCCACCGTTAAATTACGCCTCCTTTGCCTTTTGGGCATTTTTGGGCTGGCTTTTCATAGGAAGCTTAGTTATTGAATTGTTATTTGATACCTTTAAGCAGGGTGGAATCGTTTGGCAAACGGAGGGTACACTTTTTAAAAAGAAGATAAAAATAAAAGTAGAAAACAAGGGACCTTTCCCCAAAAAATATCGACTATTCTTGGAAGCCTTTGGAATTTTAGTTGTCTTCTATGTCGGCGTTCAATTGATTTGCAGTCCTCTTTTTATGGCAGATCAGTTTGCACATATGATTGATGTACAAACCAAAGACTTCAAGGAAGATTTCCCAGAGACGAATGTCAACCAGATCCCTCTGATTGATCGAGATACAGCTATTCTATTAGGCAATCGACGCCTAGGAGAACTTTCAGAGATTGTCTCTCAATTTGAAGCGGCTAGTGATTATACGCAGATTAATATTCAAGGGCGTCCCTATCGAGTGTCCCCTTTGGAATATGCGGGCTTTTTTAAGTGGCTGAACAATTATAAAGAAGGTATTCCTAATTATATTCAGGTGGACATGGTTTCGGGAGAGACGCAGTTGATTGATCTTCCAGAAAAAATGAAATACACCAATGATGATTTACTGAATAGAAATGCTAAGCGAAGATTACGGTTTAAGTATCCTTTTGCTTTGTTTGGACATCCTTCTTTTGAAGTAGACGATACGGGACATCCTTACTATGTGGCAACGACTTATCGGAAACGGTTTATTTTTAAAGAACCGGAAGTCAATGGTGTGGTCTTATTGGATGCGGTGAGTGGTCAGACTCAATTTTATGATATAAAGGATGCCCCTCATTGGATTGATCGGGTATATTCTTCAGATCTCATCCTCCATCAACTTCAAATGAATGGCCTCTATAAGGGCGGCTTTTGGAATTCAAAATTCTCTAAAACAGGGGTCACCAAGCCGACAGAAGGCTATAATTATTTGCCGATTAATAATGACATCTATCTTTATACAGGAGTCACATCAGTCGTTTCGGATGCTTCGAATATTGGATTTGTTTTGGTGAATATGCGAACCAAAGAAGCGAAGATGTACCCATTGACTGCCGCTGAAGAATACTCTGCTATGAAATCAGCAGAAGGTTCTGTTCAAGAGAAGGGCTATAAAGCCACCTTCCCTCTTCTGATTAATTTGAACGGCCAGCCTTTATATATCTTATCTTTGAAGGATCAGGCGGGATTGATTAAGCAGTATGCCTTAATTGATGTGGCCAACTATCAGAATGTTTTGATTGCTAATTCAGTGGGAGAATTGATTCGCCAATACGGTAAGGCCAAACATATCACCTTTAAAGAGGTTCATGACCAAGGAGAGCTCAAAGAAATCCAAGGTCAAGCCGATCAGATCCAAGCAGTAGTTAAGGACGGCAATACGGTTTATTATTTGAAGATTGGAAATGTCATCTATCAAGTGCCTATTCAATTAAATGATGAATTACCTTTCTTAGTGCCTCATACGTCTGTGAAGTTACAAGTGGCTCAAGACGGGAAAGTAGAGAAAATGGATCTGTTAAAATAAGGAGAATAGGAATTTTTATCTCTATATATAAAAAGCAGGCAGTCGTCTTTTAGGGCGACTGCCTGCTTTTTGAAAAATTTTATTTTTCATAGAGAGGGAAGCGAGTGGTTAGGGCGAGAACTTCATCATTTAGTTGTTTCAATATAGCTGAATTTTTAGGATTTTCCAAAGCAGTGATGATCCATTCAGCGACCTGTTGAGCTTCTTTTTCTTTGAATCCACGTGTGGTGATAGCAGGTGTTCCGATCCGAATTCCACTTGTAATAAAGGGCTTTTGTTTTTCATTAGGAATTGTATTTTTGTTAGCCGTAATATGAATACTGTCGAGAATATGTTCGGCGTCTTTTCCGGTAAGACCGAATCCAGTCACATCAATTAACAAGAGGTGGTTATCCGTGCCTCCCGTGATGAGGCGGGCGGGGTTATCTCTGGTAAAGACTTCGGCCATGGCTTTCGCATTTTTGATGATTTGTTCACAGTAAGTCTTAAATTCAGGTTGTAAGGCTTCGTAGAAGGCAACGGCTTTAGCAGCAATGACATGTTCAAGAGGGCCTCCTTGGCTGCCTGGGAAGATAGCAGAGTTGAGTTTTTTGCCGTATTCTTCTTTGGCAAGGATGAGACCACCCCGAGGGCCACGAAGAGTTTTGTGGGTAGTAGTTGTGACGACATCTGCATAAGGAACCGGGTTCGGATAGAGTCCAGTTGCTACAAGACCTGCTACATGAGACATATCCACCATTAAAATAGCACCGACTTCATCTGCAATTTCTCTGAACTTTTTAAAATCTAAGCTACGTGAATAAGCTGAGAAACCTGCAATAATCATCTTAGGATGATGTTTGAGGGCAAGCTCTCTGACTTGGTCATAATCGACGCGCTCTGTTTGAGGGTTTAGTCCGTAATGGATGGCATGGTAGAGTTTCCCAGAGAAATTCACCGGAGAGCCATGAGTTAAGTGACCGCCTTCGGTTAAGTTCATTCCTAAGAAAGTATCTCCTGGTTGTAGGAAAGCTTGGAAGACAGCGCTATTAGCTTGAGAGCCAGAGTGAGGTTGAACATTCGCGTATTCTGCGCCGAATAATTGTTTAGCCCGATCAATGGCTAATTGTTCAATATGATCGACCATTTGGCATCCGCCATAGTAACGTTTACTTGGATATCCTTCAGCGTACTTATTGGTTAAAACGCTCCCTTGAGCTTGCATAACTTCCACAGAGACAAAATTTTCAGAAGCAATAAGCTCGATACTTTGTTCTTGACGTTCTTTTTCTTTTTCAATCCATTCAAATACTTCAGTGTCTTTTTTTTCATTTATCCACATGAAGAAAGCCTCCTTGCCTTTTTGCTAATTATGTTCCCATGATAAACCGAATCATCTGGTGAAAGCAAGGGCTTATCGCTGAAAATTCGATTTATTTAGAAGAATATCAAGGAGGGAAATTGTCGTATACCAAAAAGTGAGAGGAACAGGAATGAAAGCGCTCCTTATACTTGGGAAATTTATGGTATACTAAAGAAAATAAAAAAGGAGTGATAGCAATGAAATATATGGATATTTTAGCTAAAATAGGCGCATGTGTGTTCTCCACGGTAGATGAAGAGGGACATGCAGATGCTCGGTACGCAAACGTTGGAGTAGCAAATGAGCAGGGCGTTTTTTTTATGACAGCTCCCACTACTCACTTTTATGAAGAGTTGGAAGCTAATCCATCCGTTGCAGTCACAGGGATGATTAAAGAAGACGGTATAGAAGTCATTCGTTTAACCGGAAAAGTGCGCGCGATTGGTAAGGAACACCTTGAAAGTATTCTGAAAGATAATCCTTTTGTGAAAGATGTTTATCCTGATGAGGGGGAACGTTTCAAAGTGCAGGCCTTTCAAATTTATGAGGGAACTGGTTCCTATCAACACCTTCAAAAACACATCAAAGAAACTTTTTCTTTTGGGAAATAAGAATAGCTCGCATGTGATTAGAAATCATAAAAAACTTAGAGTCTCGCAGAAACTGCAAAGGCTTTAAGTTTTTTTGATAAGAATATGGAGTCTTGGGTGAACTTATTATTGCTTGTTGAAAATTTCGTGATACAATAAGCTAAATTTGGAAGATAAAGGAGGGAGACTCATGGTTCGGATTCCTTGGGACCAATATTTTTTATCACAAGCTTTGGTCTTATCTATGCGATCGACTTGTCATCGTTTAATGGTGGGAGCTGTTATTGTCAGAGAAAATCGGATAATTGCTGGTGGCTATAATGGTTCTGTTAGCGGAGAGACGCATTGTATAGATAAAGGGTGTTATCTCGAAGATGGTCATTGTGTACGGACGATTCATTCTGAAATGAACGCCATCATTCAATGTGCCAAGTTTGGGGTATCAACAGAGAATGCAGATATTTATGTGACTCATTTTCCTTGCTTGCAATGCACTAAGCAGATTATTCAAGCAGGTATTAAGAAAGTGACTTATTTATATGATTACCATAATCATCCCTATGCGATAGAATTATTGGCTAAGGCACATGTAGAGATCGTTAAAAGAGAACTTGGAGCGACTTTCTTTGACCAGTTAACTGAACAAAACCAAGAAAATTTAGAGAAGCAGAAGATTTCTGCGGATTTTTCAAAAGATGAATAGTGAGACAGAAAGATTACCTCATAAGTACAGGCACTCTGAAAAACAGAAGGAGGAATTTTAATGACAGCCACGGATTATATTCAAAATATGCGTCAAATTTGGGATCAGAAATACGCGAATGAACCAGAATTTTTACAAGTTTTGCATGAATTTGTAGATTCTATTGGCCCTGTTCTGGAGGAACATCCAGAATATGTAGAAGCTAATTTATTAGGGCTTATAGCTATTCCTGAACGTATATTCCAATTTAGAGTGCCTTGGCAAGATGATCAAGGGCATTGGCAAGTGAATACGGGGTATCGGATACAGTTTAATTCCGCTATTGGTCCTTACAAAGGTGGTTTACGTTTCCATCCTACCGTTAATTTGTCTATCTTAAAATTCTTAGGTTTTGAACAAATCTTTAAGAACGCTTTAACTGGTCAACCGATTGGTGGCGGCAAAGGGGGCGCAGATTTTGATCCTAAGGGCAAGTCAGATGCAGAAATTATGCGCTTCTGTCAAAGCTTTATGACAGAACTTCAAAAGTATATCGGCCCTAACCGAGATGTTCCAGCAGGAGATATCGGTGTAGGAGGACGCGAAATTGGCTACCTCTTTGGCCAATACAAACGGCTGCGTGAATTTGAAAACGGCGTGTTAACTGGAAAGCCTTTAACCTATGGAGGTTCTTTGACGCGCACCCAAGCAACGGGATATGGAGCTGTTTATTTCTTAGAAAACATGTTATCCTCTAAGGGGGAAGAACTTGCCGGTAAGCGAGTAATGGTTTCTGGTGCTGGAAATGTGGCGATCTATGCCATCGAAAAACTTACAGAGCTTGGGGCAATTCCTCTGACAGCTTCCGATTCAAACGGTTATGTCATTGATGAAGAAGGTATTGATGTCGAACTCTTAAAAGTCATCAAAGAAGAGAGACGGGAGAGAATCTCTACTTATGCTAAAGAACGACCATCTGCGCGTTACTACGAAGGCTCTGTGTGGACAGCGGACTTGGCAGTGGATGTCATTATGCCTTGTGCTACCCAAAATGAAGTGCAATCGGATGGGGCGCATCAAGCCATTCAAAATGGTGCACGCTTTGTTTCTGAAGGCGCTAATATGCCATTAGATAAGGCTGCAACAGATCTCTTCCTTGAAGCAGGCGTTTACGTAGGACCTGCTAAGGCAGCCAATGCAGGAGGCGTTGCTGTATCCGCTCTAGAAATGGCTCAAAATAGCCAACGTATACATTGGACCTTTGAAGAAGTTGACCGTCAATTGAAGACCATTATGGATGACATCTATTACACTAGTGCCCAAGCGGCTAAAGATTATACAGATAATCCTGATAACCTAATTGCTGGTGCAAATATCGCAGGCTTTAAGAAAGTCGCAGAAGCGATGTTTTCTCAAGGATTAGTTTAAAAAATTACGATAGAATTTTTATCCAAGCTAGGCAGGTACACTTTCTTGTCTAGCTTTTTTAGACCTTTTTCTAGAAGCGGAGGGTTAGAGCTTAGTGAAGAAAGCGATGATGTGGTAAAATTTTCATAGAATCTCACAAGAGGAGGTCTTAGAATGGAAGGTCACTTAGTCAGTCGAAAAATCACTTTACAAGAAGTCCAAGCCCATTGGCCGAGCCGTGAGAAGGATGTCTATAAGGGAAACTTCGGACATGTTCTTTTGATTGGCGGCAATGAAAGGATGGGGGGAGCTATCCAACTAGCGGCAAATGCCTGCATCTTGAGTGGGGCTGGACTCACGACGGTTGCGACAGCAGGCAGCAATTTGTCGGCTATCCATAGTGTACGGCCAGAAGCTATGGTAGTGGCTTGGGAAGCTATAGAAGATTGGCGTGAGTTGATGGCGAACAAAGACACCCTCGCCATCGGACCTGGTCTAGGGGGGGAGCCTTCACGTTTTATAGCGATTATGAAAGCTTTACAGCCCCTTATTCAGGAGAAGGTGGTTCTTCTGGATGCGGATGCTTTAACGCTCTATAGTCAATTTGAGGATGAGTTAGCTTTCTTATCAGAAGCCAAAGGACTCATCTTCACTCCTCATGTGGGGGAATGGCGAAGACTTTGCCAAGAAAAGATCGCTCCAACGGATAAAGAAAAGGTTTTAGACTATGCCCAGAATAAACACCTTACTCTTGTATTAAAGGGAGCACCTAGTCAGGTGTTTTTAGGGCGCCAAGGACTCATTTATGAAAATACAAGAGGCAATCCAGGGATGGCGATTGGCGGCATGGGAGATACTTTAACCGGAATTTTAGCGGGCCTTGTGGGCCAATTTCAATCGGTGGATTCAGCTGTATTAAGTGGTGTTTTCTTGCATAGTTATGCGGCAGATCTGATCTATCAGAAGGACTATGTTGTGATTCCTAGTCGATTAGCAGCTAGTCTGCCAGAAGTGATGAAAAATTTGGAGGGAAAAAATGTCTAAAAAAATCAAAAAGACAAACGCTATGCGCCAATTAGATCAAGCGCATATTGCTTATGAAGTGAATACTTTCGAGTATGATGAGGAGGATGTCACCGGACAGCATCACTATCAAAAACAAGCAGAAGAAGGACGCGCAATCTATAAAACGCTAGTTGCCCGGACACATGATAAAGAAATTGTGGTATTAGTGATTCCTATTGATCAAGAATTGGACTTAAAGAAATGTGCCCGACAAGTAGGGACTAAGAACTTAGAATTAGTCCATGTCAAAGAACTTTTAGGATTAACAGGATATGTTCGTGGGGGCTGTTCGCCTCTTGGCATGAAAACAGCCTTCCGAACTTGGATTCAGGAAGACTGTTTACAAGAAGAAAAGATTTATATTTCAGGAGGAGAACGTGGCAAGCAAATTATTGTTAATCCTATAGAGTTAGTGAACTTCCTAGCTTGTCAAACGGCGGACTTAATCCGTTAATGATGTTTCTTCTACTTAGAGTGATACTTTGGAAGTGAGGCCTTGAAAGAGGCCTTTTTCTGTAACCACGAGGTCTGCCTTTCGATCGTAGCGATCAGTAGGAATGACCTCTACCATCAATTTTTCAAAGTAAGGAAGAAGGGTAGCCCCAGTATAGTGCATCAAAAGACGATCGTAATATCCTCCCCCATATCCTAGTCTCTCTCCAAAATGGTTACAGCTTAGACAGGGAAGAATGATGAGGTCTACGTCTTGAAGAGAGGTAGTTGGGACAGAAAGAGGGGGCTCTTGAATCCCAAAGGAAGAGAGTTCTAAGGTTTGACCAGGAGTCACTGCATGCAAACTTAGTGATTTGCCTTGAACGCGAGGAAGAAGCCATTTTTTCCCTTGCTGGTAGGCTTTCTGTTGAAGGATAGAGCTATCAAATTCATAAGTCATCGCAGAGAAAGCCAGAATCGTTTGAGCGGATTGGAAAATATCTAAGTTTAAGATTCGATTGCTAATGATTTTATTAGCTTTATCGTAATAAGCAGGAGAGAGTAAAGGGCGTTTTTTTTTGATTTGATGGCGAAGGGTAGCTTTATCCATGGAGATTGTCCTTTCTGATTTCTTGACAAGAGTAAAGTTCAGGATAGTTTGTGCATTTGGGATGTTTGGGGGTACAGATCTCCCTTCCAAAAGAAATGAGCGCGTGATGGACATGGAAGATATCTTCTGGCGGAAGCACAGAGATCAGTCGGTCTTCAATTTGTCGAACAGTAGCATCCGGTTGAACAAGTTGATGGTGTTTAGCAATACGGGTAATGTGGGTATCTACACCTAAGGTAGGTTGATTGAAGGCTACAGAAAGAACGACGTTGGCAGTTTTTCTTCCAACACCTGCTAACTGCATCAGTTGATGCCTTGTTTTGGGAACTTGATCGTGGAAGTCTTCGTGAAGGGATTTCCCTAAGGCATGCAGGTAACGGGCTTTATTGTGGTAGAGTCCAATTTGATTGATGTAAGTTTCAATTTCTAGAGGTGTTCCTTTGGCTAAGGCTTTCGGCGTAGGGAAGGCTTGAAATAAACCGGGAGTAACTTTGTTAACTTGCTTATCTGTCGTTTGGGCAGAAAGAACAACAGCCACTAAAAGTTCAAAGGAATTCTGAAAGTTGAGGGTCGGCCCTGCATTAGGATAGAGGGACATGATCGTTTTTAAAACATGTAGGCAGCAAGCATCACTGAGCAAGTCAATCTTTCCTTTCTAAGATCATCAGAGAAAAAAGATTCTCTTCCCCTGCAAGGAACGAGAATCTTTGAAAATTTTTCAATAGAATCATTTGGTAATAAGAACATCGCAGGAGGAATGATTCATAATGAATTCAGAAACAGATCCAATCAGTAGACGATCGATCATTCCTTTGCCAGTAGATCCCATAATAATGAGATCGCTTTTTTCTTCTTTAGCGACATTTAGAATTTCTTTTCTAGGATCACCTTGTTTAATTTTTAAAGAGACTTCTTTGACGCCAGCTTGTTGGGCAAAAAGCTGATATTGACGAAGAAGTTCTTCATAGGCCGTTGAATTTTGGTATTTTGACCTTAAATTTAATTCACCAAAGTCATAACGGAGATAATCTGCGACAACGGTTAAGATAGTAAGTTCACTGTTTTGTGTAAGAGCAAAATGAACAGCTTCTTCAAAAGCTTTTTTCGCTTGATCAGAGCCATCAATAGGCACTAAAATTTTTTTGCATAGATTTGACATAGTATCCCTCCTAAATTATCGAACAAGCATGACCGAAACGGGAGAATGACGAACGATATATTGTGAAACGGAACCGATGAATAAACGTTCGGTTGCATTTTTCCCAGTAGCACCGACAACAACGAGTTGATAAGCGGGATTTTCTTTGATGAAATGCACGATTTGACGCTTAGGATCCGCTACAAGAACTTCTGTTGTCACGTCTGTAAAGTGATCTTCTTCTTCGGCCTCAAGTTTGTAATCTTGAAGTAATTGCTTGCGCTCCTGTATTAACTGATCAGCGATGATGCTGTCTCTAGTTTTAGGATTGAAGAGCGCTTCGTCTAATACCGAAACTAAATAAATATTAACCTGCATCGCTTTAGCTACTTGAACGGCTTTTTTGAAAGCTTGGTAAGCTTGTTTAGAGTCATCCACAGCCACTAAAATTTTTTGAGCATCTTTAATCATTCGTTTTCCTCCTTTTTGAAAGCCTTTTATTTACTTTTATTTTAACAAGAGCAGGAACTATAATCAATAATTTAATCGATATATTTCTTGCCTTTTCATCAAAAAATAGGCGACAGAGTTTTAAGGAAATGGTAAGATAATAAACGAACTTTTTAAAGGAGGATATCATGGAAGAAAAATTAAAACAGAAGTCTGCTATTAAAAAGGGTTTGAATCTTTTAACGGATGTAGCTTTAGTAGGAATTACAGCTTTTGGTTCTTTTCAAAATGGATGGTTTAACTTACCTAATTTAGTTTCTTGGATGGGATTAATCGGAGTGATTGGGCTGGCTAAGAAATGGCAGGGAAACTTTATTTTTAACTCGATTCAAAATATATCGGCAGCCATAGTTGCTGGTAAGAATCGTGTATATGGGGACATGTTCACTAGTATTTATTATTTATTTACCCAAATCTTTGGATTCAAACAATGGAGCGGGCATAAAAATGCGGAAGGTGAATTAGTTGTCGACAAAACGACTAATTGGAAGTTTGTAGGGTTAGCTATTTTGGTAGGGTTCTTTGGCTTAGGTTCTCTTTCTTACTTCATGGGAGGTGCTTTAATCTTTTGGGATGCCTTTAATAATGCCACTGCGATTATTGCACAATATATGCAATTGGTTCAGCGGAAACGTTCTTCCTGGATTCTATGGTTAATAACAAATATCATTTCCTTGTATATTTTTGTTCAGCAAGGGGTTCCGCAAATGGCAATTATGTATTTTGTCTTTTCTTTGAATGCCATTCGTGGGTATATCAATTGGACAGAATAAAATAAAGGGCTGGACTTGTGTCCAGTCTTTTTTAACGGAAGAACAGCTTCCTAAGGAACACTTAAAAAATTTCTTAAGGAATTATTTACAACTCTTCAAGAACCTTCCGTTATAATGAAAGAAGAAAGACTTCAAGGAGGAAGGATGGCCACTGCTAAGATTATTTTTAGCAAGACACTGCCATGAAAGGACGATTTATGAAGGAATTGATGAATAAACACAAGCGGTTGTTGAAGACGCTGTTTTATTTTTTGTTATTTTTCCTATTAGCTTTACTCGTGAAGCATGAAATGGGAACCATTGATTGGCGGCTCTTTTTGACAGCATTGTCTCAGTTATCAACAACGACACGATTTTTACTAATATTTTTTGGCTTATTAGGATTTAGTTTTAATGGCTGGTATGATTTTTGTGCGACCCGAAATTATAAATTAACGGCCACTCCCTTAGATATTTTAAAAATGGGGTGGATTAGTCAAGCCTTTAATGAGTTTATTGGATTAGGCGGCTTTACAGGAGGCGCCTTACGTGCAAGCTTCTATCAAAAGGCAGGCCTTTCTACTAAAGATTCCTTGCAGATTACTTTAGAAACCTGGTTTGCATCTTTTTTAGGATTAGGTTTTTTAGTGATAGGAATGTTTATAGAACAGCCTCCGACGGGTGTGTATCGACTTTTAGCGATTGCCTATTGCCTTTATTTTCCTTTGTTCTTTTTTTGGGAACACTTACCCTTTGTAGGAAAATGGGTACGAAAAACGGGTTATATTGAAATTTCTTACCAGAAAAAGTTTCGTTATTGCCTGGTTTCTTTAGGGGATTGGCTGGCTTCCTTTTCTTATTTCTATTTAGTCATGACCTTGTTTTTACAGGATGTGACACCGGGCCTCGCTTTGATGGTATATGCTTGTTCTAATGTGATCGGCATTCTTTCTTTTGTGCCCGGAGGATTAGGAACATTTGATATGAGTGTGCTTTTCCTGTTTCAACAAGCAGGGTTTAGCGGAGACCGCATTTTAGCGGGAATTGTTGTGTTAAGAGTATGCTACTATGTGGCGCCATGGATGCTCGCTTGCTGCCATGTTTTTCATGAATGGTTGAGTGATCACCTCTTTGAAGGCAATCTTCAGACGGCAAATATTGCCCGTTTTGTGGGAAGATTTGTATCTGCTTCCCTTTTCTTAAATGGGGTTTTATTGATTGCTTCTGTGTTTTCACCAGCGATTCCTGAACGAATTCGCTTGTTGAAGTATTTCATCCCTCGCTTTTTTCAAAATGTTTCCGTTTTGATTGTCCTTTTAACGGGGGTTATTTTACTTTTAATTTCGTATGGTTTGTTTAAACGGATAAAGCGGGCCTTGTGGATAGCTTTGATTATTTTACCTATTGGAGCGGTAGCTTGTTTGGTGAAAGGATTAGATTATGAAGAGGCGATCTTCCTCTGGATGAATACTTATCTACTTTATCAGACGCGCTATCTCTTTACCAGGAATCACTTGCCTCTAAATAGAAAAACAATTATGACCACTTTTATGATGTGTTTTCTCTTTTTGTTGATTATTTTCTACTTGGCAAATCACGTTACTGCTTTGAGAACGATTCGCAAGATTTCCTTACTGAATCCTACGCATACTTTAATGTATCTCATTGTCCTATTGAGCTTGACCGTGATGATCCTCTTTACTCGAACAGATCGGATTACTTTTCTACCGCCGAATGAAAAGGAAATTCGTCAGTTTGAAGACTTAGTGAATCAATATGGGGGGAGTGAGTATAGCCATCTGGTCTATCTTTACGATAAGATGATTTTCTTTAATGAAGATCAAACGGTCGCCATTCTTTACCGGCCTTCTGGAGATAACCTAGTGGCTTTAGGGGATCCAATAGGGAAAACAGAAGATTTCCAAGAAGCCCTTGAAGAATTTCTCCTGTTTTCTGAGCAAACCAATATGACAGCAGGCTTTTATGAAGTTAGTCCACATTCTTTGGATGCTTTTTGCTCTTTGGGATACGCAACCATGAAGATTGGGGAATCCGCCCAAGTGGATTTAGAAGCATTTAGTTTCGATGGCAAAAAGAATAAAAATAGGCGTTCCGTGCGCAATGATATGGAGAGGGCAGGGCTTCGGTTTGAAGTCTTGAATCCGCCTTTTGACCCGAGCTTTTTAGAAGACATTCGAAAAATTTCGGATGCCTGGTTGAAGGGGAGAGATGAAATGAGTTTCTCATTAGGGACTTTCCAAGAAGACTATCTCAATCGGGAGCGCATCGCTTTACTTCGCGATGACCTGCAAATTTATGCCTTTGCGACCATTATGCCTATTTCTAATGAGAAAGTTTCCATCGATCTCATGCGCTATCTCACTCATCCAGCTGGCGACGTGATGCAGATGTTGATTTTACAACTTTTACAATGGTCGAAGGACCAAGGCTACCAAATTTTTGATCTGGGGATGGCGCCTTTGGCTAACGTCGGCAGTAAGTCTTTCTCTTCTTCTCGGGATAAAACCCTTCACTTAGCTTATAATTTTGGTAATCGTTTTTACGGATTTAAAGGTTTAAGAAATTATAAGCAGAAGTTTCGTCCTCGTTGGGAAAATCGTTATGTGATTTATTCCAATCAATCTGCTTTAGTGAAACTTTTGATTGCTCTCTTGGATATTACACATCGAAGTAATGGATAGCAGGCAAGAGAAAATTTTACAGTACAAAGTCTATCAAAGCGGCTCCTGTTTTTAGAGGGAGTCGCTTTTTTCGAGTATTCGTTTTTGAGGAGATTATGTTATAATATAAGCATCCTTATTTTGATAAAATAAACAAGCAAAAAACACGACTAGATTCTCATGAGAAAAGTTTGGAGGTTTAATCATGTTAACAGGGTACGAGCATGTTAATGTCAATCGAGATTTATATATTCAAGTGAATGATGTTCATCAATTATATGTGGCAGATTGCGGAAATCCTAAGGGTGTTCCTGTTGTTTTTTTGCATGGAGGACCTGGTGGACATACGGGCAAAGCTTGCTTACAATTTTTTAACCCAGAAAAATATCGAGTAATCCTTTTCGATCAGAGAGGGTGTGGAAAAAGTCAGCCTTTCTTGTCAACAGAAAAGAACACGCCTTTTGATAGTGTTCACGATATGGAAGTGATTCGCCAGTACTTTGGTTTTTCTTCATGGGTAGTATTTGGAGGATCTTATGGGTCAAGTTTAGCCTTAACCTACGCCATTATTCATCCAGAACGCGTGAAACATTTAGTTTTGAGAGGAATCTTTTTAGGGAGAAAAGTGGATGTCGATTGGTTATACAGAGGAGGAGCTGGGTATTTTTATCCTGAACAATATGAAAGCTTCCGTTCCTTTGTTTCGGAATATGAAGATCCTGTAGTTGGTTATCATGAAGCTTTGATAGGTGACGATGAAGAACGTAGGGATGAAGCCTACAAGCGCTGGGCGAAGTGGGAGGATTCTTTATTGACGCTCTTCCCTAAATTCCCAGATCCTACAACCTTATCAGATGAAGAACGGTCCATTAGTTTGATGGAGAATCACTACTTTTATCATAAGATGTTCTTTGAATCAGATAATTACTTGTTAGAACAAGCTGATCGGTATGCGGACATACCGATGGATATTGTTCAAGGACGTTATGATGTGATTTGTCCACCTTTTGGCGCTCATGCCTTGGCCAAGGCTTGTCCGAAAGCTCGCCTTCACTTAATAGAGGCTTCTTGCCACAGCCCTTATGAGCCTGCCATGAAAGATCAATTGATTCGTATTATGGATAATCTTGGAAATTAATAAAAAAGACTAGCTTTACAGTGTCCTCCAAAAGATTAAATCTTTTGGAAACTCCACTTTAAAAGCTAGCCTTTTTTATAGAGCCTATTGCATCACTTAATGCTTAAAGAAGGGATTATGTGCTTTTTCATTTCCGATAGTTGAAGATTCATTGTGTCCAGGATAAACAATCGTTTCTTCAGGAAGGGTGAAAAGGTGATTCTCGATGGATGGGAAAATAGCTTCACTATCGCCTCCTGGAAAATCTGATCGTCCGATGCTTCCCTTGAAGAGAGTATCTCCTGTCATGACAAAAGGGTGCCCTTCATTTTCAAAGTAAAGACAAGTCGAGCCTTTGGTATGTCCAGGCGTTGGCAAGGCTTTAAAGGTGAAGGGTCCAATGGTATTTTCTTGATTGAGGAGGTATTCTTTCTCGGCTGGCTGGCAGGTGTATTCTCCCATACCTAGCATAGGACTCATATTATAAGCAGAATCTTTCAACCAGAGTTGTTCTTCTTTGCTGCAATAAACGGGAATATCGTAAAATTGGCGAATAATCTCTAAAGCACCAATATGATCCGCGTGCCCATGTGTAATTAAAATAGCTAAAGGAGTGAGGGAGAGTTCCTCTATCGCTTTTTTGGTACGATTGGGAGAAGAACCGGGATCTACGATAAGAGCTTGTCCGTTTTGATAAATGATGTAATTATTTTCGTCAAGTAAATGAGTAACGACAGTTTTAACTTGATACATTTGATCACTCCTTAGAAAAAAAGCTGATGAAACATCAGCTCTTTCACAATAAAATTAAGCTTTTTGTTCAGCGATGAAGTCGAGGTATTGGTTAAATAACATGTCAAGGAATTCAATAGAGCCTTGATCTGTAAACTTACCATCTTCGTCAAATTTTTGTCCAGCACGGTCTACTAAAAATTCTGCCCCTGGGAATACTTTGGCGTAAAGACCAGGTGAAGTAAGAATATTACGTAAATTGTCTTGGGCCCGAACGGAACCTAAGGCACCTAAAGAAGCTCCAACAATTAAAATAGGTTTTCCTTGGAAAGGTTTACGAACAGAAGATAACCATTCTAAGACACTTTTAAGTGCTGCAGTAATTGCATGGTCATATTCAGCAGTTGAAATAACCACACCATCGGCACTTTCGATTAAGTCTGCTAATTCATTCACAGAAGCCGGCACATCTTGTCCCATAAAATCAGCATTGAAAAGAGGAATGTCCTTAATTTCAGCGAGGACGAATTCATTTTCAGCACCGTAACGTTCTGCCATATGTTCCAATAACATTCTGTTATGTGATTTGGAAGCGTTGTTTCCGATAATCCCTACAATTTTCATTAATAAACCCCTTTCGTTAAAGGAAATATCCTTTAACATCATTTTAGTAAACGCTAACTTCAGTTAGCCACCTTTTCTATTGTAGGATGAAATGCTAAAATTGTCCAACCTTTTTGTTAAAAAAGTGAGGAAAATCACATCCCCTTATCCTTGATATAACGCGAATAATAGGGCAAACATTCCAATTTGATTATATAAAACAACAAGAAAATCGAAGAGGATGAGGGGAAAAGTAGTGCAATTTTGAGTACTGAATCACAAGAATAAAATAGATTGATGATTTAAAAATGGATAGAGAAAGGAAGAAAGTAAAAAAAGACTTTGCTGTTTTTAAGAGATAGAAAAATTTTATCATAAAAAAATGAGTCATATTACTAGGTATTCATTTTATTTTCTTCTATAATGGAAAGGTGATTTTAAAGATTTAGAAAGAGGGCTTAAAATGTCTGATCGTACACAAGGCTTAACTTATACTGCCGCATTTAAAGGAATTGAACGTTTATTAGAAGCAAAATCGAATATTGTTATTGATTTAGTAGGGCATGGGGGAATTGGAAAAACACAGCTGGTTCAAGAATTAGCACAAAAGAAAAATTATGGTTTTTATGAAATCACTTGTTCTCTTTTGCAGCCAGGGGATTTGTCAATGCCAGTTCCTAAAGAAGATCGCATTGCTTACTATTTGAATCCTCAAATTCAAGCAGCTGTTGATGAAGCGAATGCACATCCAGATCGGTTAGTTCTTTTGTTCTTGGATGAATTTAACCGTCCGATTGCGATGGTGCAAGGGGAATTAATGAACCTTGTGCTTCAACGTCAATTGATGGGAATTCATTTACCAGAAAATGTTGTGGTGATTACAGCTGAAAACCCATCCAGTGATACGGAAGGTTTTGAAGGCACTGCCTATAGCACAAATGCTCGGGACATGGCGATCAATGACCGGACGATGCGGATAAGAATGGGGACGAATTTAGATAATTGGTTGGAAGCTTTTGCACGTGTTCCTTTAGCTAACGGAAGAAGTCGCATTCATCCTTTGGTGATTGATTTCTTAGAAGCAGAAGGTCGGCAATACTTTATTGTGACAGATGAAACGCGGGATAAAAACCCAACTCCACGTGCCTATGAACGCTTGTCTCATTTCTTTGACGATTTAGAATCGACAGGCCTTTCTTTAACCCAGATGGAAGATCAAGATCTTTTAGCCTTTTTAATTGAAGGAATAGAAGGATGTATTGGTCAAGAGGCTGGGCAAATTTTCTTAACGTTTTTGCAAAGTCAAACCGGAGACTATATTAAAGCAAAGGAAATTGTTGAACTGAGTGGGGATCAACTTCCTCAAGAAATGCTTGAGCGTTTTAACGCCATGCAATCTGTTCGTAAAAAAAGAATTTTAGAAGACCTAACCGCTTATCTCACAGATCACACAGATTTACTAGAAGATACACATTTGATTAAGCGTTATGTGCATTTGTTATTATCGGCTGATCCAGATTTGATCTATTCTTTAGTTAATCGGTTAGTTTCCAGTAAGGAAGGGGATGCGCTCTATACGCTTAACCAAGCCTTATCTCAAGAAGAATCCTTTATTGATAAAGCTTATGAAATTACAATGGCTACCACAGGAAATGATTCCTGTGACTAGAGTAGAGATTGGATGAAAGGAGGCGATCAAATGCCTTTTCACGCTTTTGAAAATATGGTGATGGACAAGGATCTTTCAGAAGAAAATCAAGATTCTCTAGGATATGCGGATATGGATGCCCTGTATCGCAAAATGCGGGTCGCCTACATCACCTATATGAACTTCGGATGGGATAGTGATTATGAAAAATTTCGGGATTATATGAGTGATTACCTCTCTTTATTAACGGCAAAACTTATGTCGAATCAGTCCTATCATGGGGCAGGGGATGTTCTCTTTGCAGGGGTTCTCTACCAGATGGATCGTCAGTTTTCTTCTACCTTGTCGAAGCCGATGAATTTGTCGATCGAAGGATTGAACCTTACCTTGACGATTAATCCTGTTCTATTTTTCATGTATTACGAAGGCCCTAAACGTATGCTAGCAGGCATTCGCCAGATGTGTTATCACATTATCTTTAACCATTTGACGGATTATGATTGGGCTTATAAGTCTGAAGCTGACGGGAAAATGATGAGTGTTGCCATGGAAATGGAGATTAATCAATATATTAATAATCTTCCTCAACATTCGCTTCGTTTAGACTGGTTGAGAGATCTTTTAGACCAACCGGGCTTGAAGGAGAAGCAAGGTTCTCTCTATTATTTCCAACAAATGAAGGCTGCTTATGATGATCCCAAACATCGCTGCCATGATCGGGTATGGTCTACTTTTGAACATATGAAGGGGACTGGGGCTATAGATGATACTTATAGCCAGTTAAGTGGCAACTTTGATCCGAAGAAAACCAAAGAACTTCGGATTGATTCTATGGAGCAGTTAAACAATGAAATGAAGAAGAACCTCTCTATGCAGATGGTGATCCCTGATTCTCAAAACAATGACCTTCATCGAAAGATCATTGATGGGATTGTTAGAAAAGCCTATCAAAATCTAGACAAAGAAATGCGCGAGAGAATGAGCGGAAATATTAAGGAAAGAGTCATTCGTTTGGTCAAACAGAGATCTCTTAATTGGCGCTCTATCATTAAGAAGGGACTTGGTTCAGCCCCTATCCCTTATGACTTTTCTAAAAACCGGGCGAATCGGAGACAGCCGTTCAGAATTGATCTTCCTGGGCGAGTATTAGCCACCGCCCGGCGTATGATTGCATTTATTGATACATCAGCTTCTCAAAATAAACAAGCTTTAAATTATTCTTTAGCAGAACTCGCAAATATTAATAAAACCTTAGGGACAGATATTTGGGTGGTTCAGGTAGATACGAAAGTTGTTCAAATTGATCGTTTGGATCAAAAGACTCTAGAAAACTTCTCCTTTAAAGGACGGGGAGGAACTTCTTTTGCTCCTGCTTATCAGTGGTTACATGATAATGGATTTAATGATGAGAATTCTGTAGCTGTCTATTTTACAGATGGCTATGGTGATGACGGGTTTGAACGCTATGGTTACCACAATATGTATTGGATTCTTACAGATGCTGATCCAAAAGAAGCGTCCCCACTTTCTACCTCTTCAGAAGGAAAACTCCTTTATTTAAGAGCGGATGAGAAGTATAATCATTACTTGTTGAATCAACTAAAAAGGGGCGCTTCATCTTGACTTTATCGACCTTAGAGAAAAAACGCTTAATTATCGCTTGCCAATTCGGACATTATTTTGAACTGGTAAAAACTTTGCCTTATCAAGAATTGCAAGCTAATCATATTCACATAACTTTTAATTTTAAGAATATTGATACGCAAGTGGCTTTTTATATGGTCGTCAATGGGTACTTGGAAGCTTTCTCGTCTTCTTATCAGCAAGAAACCCTTCTCATTAATGCCAACCAATATCGCCAAGAACATCGCGTCAAAGTGGATGATCTGGATGCTTTTTTAGATGCAATATGGACTTTTTACTGCCAGAAAATGTCAGAGGCTGAGACGCTTTCACAGAAGCAAGGGACGATTATTCAGCGTCACGGATCGCCTAAGAAGCTTTGGAATCGGTTAATGGAAGAGCAAGTTCCGGAATTGGAAACCAAGCGACAAGCTTTCTTAAAGGCTAGAGAAGTAGATGAAACCTTTAAAAAATGAGGATTGATTGAATTCTTAAAATTTCATTGTATAATGAGACTATTGTGAATAGAAGCAGGTAAAAGATTTTTGCTTGCTTTGATGGAGCAATTTCTTAGTATTTATAGAACACATATCTGAATAACGAGGAGAAATAATTATTATGGATGAGTTAATGCAAGAAATCTTAATTCCTGCAGATGAACTACAAGCTCGGATTAAAGAATTGGGAAAAGAGCTTGCCATTGAATATAAGGACAAAAATCCTTTATTAGTTTGTATTTTAAAAGGAGGCATGCCTTTTATGGCTGACCTCATGAAGAATATGGATATCTTATTAGAAATTGATTTCATGGATGTATCTTCTTATGGAGATGCCTTTGAATCAAGTGGAGAGGTGAAAATTGTAAAAGATCTTTCTGAATCTGTTAAAGGGCGCCATGTTTTATTTGTAGAAGATATTATCGATACAGGACGAACCTTATCTTACTTATATGAGGTGCTCACAGCACGAAAAGCTGCCTCGATTAAAACTGTTTCCTTATTGAATAAACCTAGTCATCGTGTCAATAATTTTCAAGCGAATTGGGTAGGCTTTGAAATTCCTGATAAATTTGTTGTAGGCTATGGATTAGACTTTAAGGGACAGCTGCGCAATTATCCTCAAATAGGAGTCTTAAAACCCGAAGTTTATGCCTAGTTCAGAGAATTGAAAGATAAAGGACTTGCAATTCTGACCTGTTCCAGTATAATAATCTAGTAAACACGAATCTTATTCAATATATAAAATAAAAAGTTCGGGTTTAAAAAAGATCAAAGAGATTAGAGGTTCATTATGATTGATGCCATTGAAGAAGTTTTGATTAGTCAGGATGCTATTGAGAAAAAGGTCGCTGAATTAGGACAAACATTATCCCAAGAATATGCAGGGAGAAAACCTTTATTAGTAGGAATTTTAAAGGGAGCTTGTCCTTATTTTATGGATATTATTCGGCATATGCCTATTCCACTCGAAATTGATTTTATGGAAGTTTCTTCTTACGGAGAAGCGACAAATTCATCTGGACAAATCAAGATAATAAAAGATATCACAAAAGATGTGAAGGGAAGAGATATCTTATTTGTAGAAGATATCATAGATACTGGTCAAACCTTGAAGGAACTCCACGCTTTAATGTTAAAGCGTCACGCCGCTTCAGTAAAAACGACGGCTTTATTAAATAAACAAGATCGGCGGATAGTTGATTTTCAAGCAGACTATGTTGGCTTTGAGATTCCTAATGTATTTGTGGTGGGATATGGTATGGATTTCAATGAACAATACCGAAACTTACCTTATATTGGGGTCTTGAAACCTAAATGTTATCAATAACAAGCACATTTTCCAAAGGCACTAAAAGGCTTGCATACAAGTTCCTTTCAGTGCTTTTTATGTAAAGTAAGGAGTGGTTTTGAGTGGATTATATAAAAGATCAAATTAAAAAAGGAGCACGAATTTTAGAGATAGCTATTTCTGTATTAGTTATTGTTGGTGTTTTAATTGGTTTGTTGGAATTTCCAGAGTATTTTACATTGATAGGAAAGGCCAATACACTGGATACCTATGAAGTGTTTCAGAGATTTTTAGGTTACGCTCTTTTGTTAATTGTGGGGGTAGAATTAGTTCTGATGATTTTATATCATTCCACCCAAGCAATTCTAGAATTGATTCTTTTTGTCATTTCGCGTAAAATGTTGATTCATGCTAGTACAATGTTTGAAGTATTTTTAGGGACTTTGTCTATAGGAATCATTTTCTTAATTGTTCTTATTATGAGGTTCATGAAGCAAGGCAGAAAAAAAGATCTTAACATAAAGGAATAATAGATTCATCAGACAAGTATGAAGTGATCTTTAGATATTTATAAAGAGAATTTTTCATATAAAAAGGTATTGGTCTCCATAAACAAAGGGTGAGACGTTATATTGTATATAAGGAAAAGATATTCGAATTCTTTCGTTCGAATATCTTTTTTTATACGGTGGCTGGTTTAAGATGAAATTTTGATTTTGGGTATTCTTTATAAATTTGCTATTGAAAGCTTTTATTTTGAGTTTTTTTTTTTTTTTTAATGTAATATTGTGAAAGAGAACCGTATTCATTTATAAGGAGGTATTATTATGAAAGTTAAAACCTTAAAGAATCTCTCACTTTTTGTCACCACAGGGGCACTTCTTTTCGCAACAGATGCCTACCTCAGTCAAGCCCAAGCGGCAATGGAATGGATAGAAATGAATTCTTCTAGTCAAGAGGGGGTCGGCAAATTACACTGCGGAAAAGAAAAAGATGGGATTTGCTACAATCCCTCCCAGTATCAATTAATTAATAAAGATGGTACGCAAACTATGACATCTATTTATTACCTTATTTTACCTGAAAAGGAAAATGCTAAGGGAAAAAATTTGAAGAAAGCTCTCGGAAATAGTGTTGCTCTTGACATGAATGCTTTAAAAAATGGAAAGTACAAATTATATGTTACAGATGGGCGTTCAATTTCTTCCAATAAGCTTTTTATTTTTAAATTTTCAGTCGACCATCCTAATCCTATTCGCAATATTGCTATTCAAGTTGTCAATGGACAGCCTGTTCTTCATGTAACCTATATGAATGACAAAGAGGAAAACATTTCTTTAGACGCTTTGAAAGGCCTTAAGGGGGACCCGGGCCTACAAGGGCCTAAAGGCGACAAGGGGGATCCGGGCCTAAAAGGGCCTAAGGGCGACAAGGGGGACCCGGGCCTAAAAGGGCCTAAGGGCGACAAGGGGGACCCGGGCCTAAAAGGGCCTAAAGGCGACAAGGGGGATCCGGGCCTAAAAGGACCTAAGGGCGACAAGGGAGATCCGGGCCTACAAGGACCTAAGGGCGACAAGGGAGATCTGGGAGTACAGGTCCCTAATCCAAGTCTACCGCTGCCAAGCAAGGTTGCAGACTCTCAAGGAAAGAACGAATTATCAATTTCTATTAAATCAAAGAAAAAAGATTTAAAAGTAAGCACAGCAAAGAGGAATTCTGAGGCTAAAATAGATCAAAAGCTAACAAGATTTAATAAAAATCAGAAATCTCAAGAAAACGAAAGTGGTCAAAGCTCTAAAACTGAGCAAGCTAACAAAGGGGAACAAGGGAAAGTTTTACCTCAAACTGGTATCGTAGAGCAGTCATCGCTTTTGGAAGGTCTAGGGCTACTCATCAGTTCAGTAGGTGGCTATACTGTTTTCAAAAAGAGAAAGTAAGATATAGGAAGGAGCAAAAAGTGATGACTTTTTTAGTCATCAAGAAGCGCATAAGGCCATATTTTTCATGAATAAAGCCTTCTTTCCAAACTTTTTATAGAGTTTTTAAAAGGCATTTGATGTTCCTTTCTGATAAGGTTTAAGATAATAGCATTAAAAGTGGGCTTGTTCAATACTGAGTAAACTTGATAATATTTGATATTCTCGACCTCTGTTAATTTCCCTTTCGTGGGAATCGCTTTTCTCAGTTGTTCCGTTTTTATTTGCTAAGGCACTATGTCATTATCATTTGCTAATGACAACCTGAGTGTTATCAAGGAATAAGTGATTGACTACTTCAAAAAAGAAAAAATTCTCTTTTGAAGTAGTTTTATTTAGACTATTTTTTTAAGTAGATATTTTGTATTTAGCTTGTGTAATTTCGAATTATTTTCTATAATGATTGTGTTTATTAATTAAACGAGTACTTATAGAAGAGGAAGGAGAATAATGAAGTTGAAAAAATTCATGAAAACCATTGGTGTAATTTTTGGTGTATTGCTACTCAGTGTTACTTTATTTGCTTGTGGGAAATCATCTAATGCCGTTAAGCCTTACCGAATTGGTGTTCTTCGGATTAATGATAATATTCCACTTTATGTGGGAGAAGCAGAAGACTTCTTTAAAAAGGAAGGAGTTCCTATCGAAATTGTTGAGTTTAATAGTACGGTTGATCAACAAAATGCCATGGAAGCTGGGGAACTCGATGGCGTAACGACGGACTTAATTGTAGGGGCTCTATTCAAAAAAGGAAATTGTGATGTGAGAGCAGTTGCCACATGTTTGGGAGCTACTCAAGAAGAAGGACGTTTTTTAGTGGTTTCTTCACCAAAGAGTAACCTTGTAGATCCTAAAGATTTACCTCATAAACCATTAGCAATTGCTGAAAATACTATGATGGAATACCTTGTGGATCAATATAGCAAGGAATTAGGAATGGATCCTAAAGATCTTCAAAAGGTTCAATTTCCAAAATTATTGCTTCGTTTAGAGTCTGTACTTGCTGGTAAAGATATTCAAGCGGCTATTTTGCCGGATCCTTTGGCTGAAATTGCTGTGAAAAATGGAGCACACGTTTTAATTGACGATACGAAATTAAAAGAAAATTATTCACAATCTGTTCTATTATTATCTGAAAAGAGAATTAAGGAAGACAAAGAAGGCGTTCATAAATTTTTAACTGCTTATCAAAAAGCAGAAAAAGCTTTGAATGAAAATCCGGATAAATATAAAGATTTAGCAATTGAAAAAGCGAATATTCCTTCTCAATTAGCTAATGATTATAAAGTGCCTCACTTTACACCACAAGCATTGCCTAGCGAAAAAGATGTTGAGCGTATTATGAATTGGATGCTTGAAAAGAAATTGCTTGATAAACCTTATTCTTATGAGGAAATGGTTTATAATGGCTTCTAATTCACACCCTCTTTTAGAAGCTAAGAATGTAAGTGTCAAGTATCCAGGAGCTTCTCAGTCAATCTTTTCCCATATCAATTTAACTGTTCATTCTGGTCAACATATTTCCTTAATGGGAGCATCTGGGAGTGGGAAGTCTACCTTTTTACGTCTAGTCTGTGGCCTTCAACGCCCCACAGAGGGAACTATCTATTTTGAAGGAAAAGAACTGATAGAGCCTACACGTGAAATTGGTATTTCTTTTCAGAATAATAGTTTGTTTCCTTGGAAAACTGTAAAAGAGAATATTTTATTACCTAAAAAATTAGCGAAAGAAGAAGTATCAGCTGAAGATTTAGAGTGGGTCATCCACCAAATGGAGATTGAAAATATTATGAACCGTTATCCACTCACTTTATCAGGCGGACAGATTCAGCGGGTATCTTTGGCTAGAAGTATCTTACAAAAGCCAAAATTATTGCTACTAGATGAACCTTTCTCAGCTTTGGACAGTACCACTAGCCGAAATTGCCAAAGTTTGTTAGAGGAGGCCTTGATGAAGAAATCTATTGCCTTAATTCTTGTGACGCATTCGGAGGAACAAGCCTTTCGTTTTGGAGAACAAATTATTGAATTTAATAAAGATGAAAGTGGGGGAATCACTTATGTTCGCAAAAATTAAAAAAAGGCTCAAAAAATCTTTTCCTCTACTTCTTACTTTAGTGGTTTGTTTTTTTGTTTGGGATTTCTTTGCTTGGCTGATTGATAAGCCGATTTTGCCTCGGCCTATTATTGTACTCCGTCATTTTAAGGTGCTTTGGAAATCAGGCGCTATGCTTCCTCATATTTTTTCGAGTATTTATCGCTTAATTATTAGTGTTATGATTGCTTTGCTTGTTTCTTTGCCGGTAGGGTTAGTCTGCGGCAGGAAACAGAAGGTAGATAAATATTTTTCACCTTTTCTGTATTTAGGGTATTCTTTACCCAAAGTACTTTTTCTGCCCATTATCTTAATCTTTTTAGGATTAGGAGACTCTTCTAAAATTTGCTTATTATCAACAGCTTTATTTTTTCATTTTTCACTGTTGATTCGAGATGCGGCTAAGTCTATTCCTAATAATCAAACGCAGTTAATGAAAAGTTTACAAGCTACTCCTTGGCAAACTTTTCACCATCTTTTATGGCCAGCTTGTCTCCCTACGATCGTGTCCGCCTTACGGACAAGCTTGGGGATGTCACTTGCTTTGTTATTCATAGCAGAAACCTTTGCAGCGCGCTCTGGATTAGGTTACTATATTATGAATGCTATGGAGACTCGAAACTATGATACGATGTATGCAGCCATGATTACTTTAGGGATTATCGGAATGATCGGATATCTTTTATTGGATCTTCTTGAAAATTGGGCGTGCTCATGGAAAATTACGCAACATGTGGATTCCTAATCAGTCAAAGACTGAAAAAATGATTTTGTGAATGAGAAACGTATCTTTTGTAATATTAAAAGTAAATATTTCAAAAAAGAAAGCCGACTGTCAGAAGTGCTAATCTCTGATGGTCGGCTTTTTGGTTAGAGTGAAATTATATCAAAATAGAGACTCAAGAATAACCCCTTCATTTCCAAAAAAATAAGTATTTCATGCCTTTCCAACTGTTTTCTAAATATTTTTAGCAATATCATCGGCAGAAAGATGGCGGGTTTTGGTAATAATTTGAGCGATTTGCTCAATGGGTTCTTCTCCGCCTTTCTTTATCCAGAGTTGAATGATTCCCATAATGCCAGAAATCAAAATTTCTTGCGCATAATCAGAAGGAAGGGTGTTCTCATACTGCCAGATATTAGGAAAAGATCGAATCTTTTTTTCAAAAACAAGGATCAGTACCTGCTTAAAACGCGTGACAAACATTGGATCGCCATTAGGACTAGCCAAAGCATGGATGAAAGGAAAATCATTCTTGACATAGGCAAGAGCATTGTATACCGATTGATAGGGAAAAAGGGTTGGTTCAGTTGTATTACTGAGCTGGTCTTCATCTAATAGAATTACCTCCAGATCTTCAATAATGTTGTCCTCTAGCTTTTTTAAGAGATCGTATTTGTCAACGTAATGGAGGTAAAAAGTTCCCCGATTGATATCTGCTAATCTGGAAATGTCACTGACCGTTAAGGCATCCATCCCCTTATCAATTAGCAATTGGCAAAAGGCATTTTTTATTTTTTCTTTGGTTAAGGTGTTTCGTTGTTTAGTCATGGCTTCTCCTTTGAGTCGTTGAATTTAGAAACGTTTTGTACAAAATTAACAGTTCACTTTAAATTGTGTATTGTAAGACTTCCCTAATCAGTTTATACTAACAAGCGTTAAAAAATCAACACGTTGTTTATTTAAGGAGTGAAATCAATGGCATATATTGAAATGATTGATTCATGCAAAAGTTACCAAATGGGAGAAACACAGATTTTAGCCAATAATAAGGTAAGTTTTGAAGTGGAAAAGGGGGAATTAGCCATCATTTTAGGAACCTCTGGAGCCGGCAAATCAACCGTTTTAAATATTCTCGGAGGAATGGACGTCAATGATTCTGGAAAAGTTATTATTGATGGGAAAGATATTTCCAAAGCTAGCAAAAAACAATTAACCCAATATCGGCGTGAAGAGGTCGGGTTTGTTTTCCAATTTTATAACCTTATTCCTAATTTAACGGCGAAAGAAAATGTAGAACTCGCTTCTGAAATTGTGAATGAAGCAGAAGATGCAGAGCAGACACTGATTAAAGTGGGTCTCAAAAACCGGATGAATAATTATCCTGCCCAACTCTCTGGGGGGGAACAACAGCGAGTAGCAATTGCCAGAGCAGTGGCCAAACGTCCAAAGATTCTTCTATGTGACGAACCGACTGGAGCTTTGGACTATCAAACTGGAAAGCAGGTTCTCAAAATTTTGCAAGATATGAGTCGAAAAAATGGGGCAACGGTAGTTATTGTGACTCATAATGCAGCACTTGCTCCCATTGCGGATCGAGTGATTCATATGCATGATGCCAGAGTGAAATCCATAGACCTGAATGCTCATCCGAAAGATATTCAATCGATTGAATGGTAGGCGAATAGAATGTTCAAAAATAAAATGTTTTGGAAAGATATTTTCTCTTCAATTCGTCACTCGAAGGGAAGATTTTTATCGATTTTTAGTTTAATGCTGTTAGGGGCCTTCGTATTAGTTGGTTTGGGGGTTACTGGCCCAGATATGCGTCAGACCGGTTGGAATTATTTTCAGCAATTAAATGCTGCGGACCTCACGCTGATTGCAGATAAGGGGATTGATCAGGAGGATGTTTTCCTTTTAAATCAAGCAGGTGGTCTCCAACATATTGAATATGGGTACCTCAAGGATGTCACTTTTGAAGGAAAACAAGACAGCATCCGTCTCTTTTCAAAAGGAGATAAGGTTTCAGATTATGAGGTGACAGAAGGTAGACTGCCTCAAAATGATCAAGAGATTGCTTTAGACGCTAAATTTAAAGACCAGTATACGATCGGGGAAACCCTTCGTTTCGATGAAAAAGAAGATATCGCCGGGAGGAAAGTTTTAAAGCAGCATCACTTTCAATTAGTGGGTTTTGTTCGATCGACAGAGATTATTTCTGATGTTAATCAGGGGATCTCTATGGCGGGGACAGGCTCCTTAAAGGGATATGGTGTTCTCAGTGAAGAAGCTTTTGATTCAGATATTTATATGATTGCTCGTTTGAAATTTGAGGACTTATCTACCTTAGATCCCGCTTCTAAAACTTACGAAGAGCGTTTGGACCAACACAAAGAAAAGTTAGAGGATCTCTTAAAATCTCAGCCTTTCCATCGTTTAGAAGCGATCCAGAAAGAAGCCAATGAAAAAATTGATTCTCATCAAGACCAATTGAATGAAAAGAAAGCAGAACTTAAAAGCAAACAAGATGCTTTGCGGCAAGGCCGGTTGACCTTAGATAACTATCATAGAAAATTGGCAGAAGGCCAAAATGAATTGGCAGCTAAGCTCTCTCAAGCCAACCAACAATTTACGGTGGCTGAAGGTGAACTTCAATCAGGAAGTCAAAGGCTCGATCAAAAACAAGGTCTCTTCTCACAAGCAGAAGATATGTTCAATCAAAAGAAAGAAGCCTTTAATGCCAGTTGGGCGCAGTGTCAGGACGCAAAGAAACGATTAGAAGCCGCTCATCTTCCTATTCCAGAAGATCTAACGACCAAAGAAAACCAACTTCTCGGCATGCAGAAGATTTTAAACGAGAAGGAAGAAGAATTGGCTCAAAAGAGGGCCCTATTGCAAGACGCTTCTCAACAACTCGATGATAAAACTGAAGAATATCGGCAAGCCCAAGCAGCTTATCAATCCCAAAAAAGAAATGGCGAGAGTCAACTCGCCAGTGCTGAAAAGGAACTTGCGCAAAAAGAGCAAGACTATCAAGCAAAGAAGAAAGAATTTGATGAAAAGGTAGAAGATGCTAAGCAAACCATAGAAGACAAGCAAAAGGAAATTGATGACTTTAGAGCGCTTATCGATCATATGAGCTTGCCAAAATATTATCTCTATAACAGAAAAGAAATCCCTGGTGGAGAAGGATATAAGATTTATTATATTGTGTCGAACGTGATCGACGCCCTAGCCAAAGTCTTTCCTATCTTCCTCTACTTTGTTGCGGCTTTAGTGACCTTAACGACGATGACGCGTTTCGTTGAAGAAGAGCGAATTAAAACGGGGACCCTCAAAGCTTTGGGCTATGAAGACAAAGACATTTTGAAGAAATTCACCTTTTACGGGATTGCCTCCAGTCTTTCTGGAACCGTGGTAGGGATTATCTTAGGACATACCTTACTTCCTTATATCGTTTATAATGCTTATCGCACGGGCTTTGCTCTACCTGCTATTGAATATCATTTTCATTGGAAAATCTCGTTGGTGGCTTTAGTTCTCGCTATGGCTAGTGCAGTTATCCCTGCTTATTTTGTGGGAAGAGAAGAATTGACGGAAAGACCCGCTCAATTGCTCCTCCCGAAAGTGCCAAGTGGTGGGTCACGAATTATGTTAGAGAGAATCCCCTTCTTGTGGAAGAGGATGAGCTTTACCCACAAAGTCACGGCTAGAAATTTGTTCCGGTATAAAAAGCGGATGTTTATGACGATCTTCGGGGTTGCAGGCTCTATCGCTATGTTATTTACAGGTTATGCGGTCCAATCCTCTATTGCAAACATTAACCAGCGTCAATTTACCCAGCTGTTAAAGTATGATTTGATTGTTGCTGAGAATGATTATGTGAGAGACAAGGATCGAGAAGACTTAGACAATCGCTTGAAAAATGAATCTATTGCTGGACATACGTCTATTCACTATGAAGACTTGCATCAGAAAACATTAGATAAGCAAGAAAAACAAGACATTAAACTATTAGTTCCAACACAAGCTGATCTTTCGGATTATGTCTGTCTACAAAATCGCTCGACGGGAGAGAAAATAGACTTAAGTGATGAGGGAATTGTGATCTCAGAACGCTTGGCCCATGCTTTAAATGCCAAAGTAGGGGATACGGTGACCTTTGAAGAAGACGATAAACATTCGTTTGAAGCCAAGGTTACAGGGATTACGGAGATGTATATGGGACACTTTGTGTTCACAACGCCAAAAGGCTATGAACAAATGGTCGGTAAAGACATGGATGAAAATGCGCATTGGGTCCAATTAAAAGATCGGTCCATAGCAAATACAGAATCCACGGCAGCTTATTTTATGGAGTCTTCTGCTGTAAGTGGTGTGATTCAAAATACGATGCTTATCAATCAAGTTCAAACCATCGTTGAAGCGTTGGATAAAATTATGACCGTCTTGATCATTATTGCTTCCTTATTAGGGATTGTTATCTTGTATAACCTCACCAATCTGAATGTTGCTGAACGGATCCGAGAGCTGTCTACGATTAAGGTCTTAGGCTTCTACGATAAGGAAGTGACCCTCTATATCTATAGAGAGACTTTCTTACTGACGATTATCGGAATATTTGTGGGATATGGTATAGGAGAACTCCTTCATCGCTATATATTAGAAGTGGTTCCACCTGCAGATGTCATGTTTGATCCTGCACTCAAATTCAAGACCTTCCTCGTTCCTGCCTTCATTATTTTAGTGGTCACGGCTATATTGGCGGAAATCATTCATCAAAAATTAAAAGTGATCGATATGCTAGAAGCCTTGAAGTCGGTTGAATAGGTAAGGGGAAATTCTCTAGAAGTAAAAAGGGACAAGGAAAAGGCTAATGAATGTCTTTTCCTTGTCCCTTTTTGTTAGGAGGAGTGGGTGAGGAGTAGTAGGGATATTCTTCTTTATAAACTTGTGAATCTGCCCTAGCGCCGATAATGATGACTAAGAGCTGATATTCATGGCGTTCAAGACGATAGATGATTCTAAGCCCGGAACGTTTGAGTTTGACCTTCATGAGACCGGTGAGCTTGGTTTGAAATCGATTAGCAAGTGGTTTGCCATAGCCACCTTCTTGTTGTGGTAATGGGTTTAATAAAATTCGCTTTAAGGCTTTATCAACGAGAATTCTTTGCGATCCGTCAAGCTTTTGATAGTCATTGAGGGCTTCTTTGATAAAAGCTAGTTTGTAACTCATTCAAATTCACTCTCATCTAGAGGGTCAATATTTTCAAAATCAATAGAAAAAGTTTGTTCAAAGTCTTTTTGAGAAATGATGTTGTCTTGTTTTAGATCTCCTAAGCGTTGATTGGCAAGTAAAATGTCCTTAACATCTTCTAATTCATCCATGAGTTTGAGATAATCATTTGGAGAAATAAGAACACATTCAGGTGTGTTATTTTTTAAAACGACTTTTGCACCATTAGCCTTAACATCGTTAAAAATTCGTCCAGCAAATCCACGGTTAAATTCAGTAATGGATATGGTTTGATTAGTAATTTCTTTGACTAAATTCATAAATCTCACCTCACAATGATTATAGCACAGGACTGCAAAAATAACGATAAAAATAGCGATAAATTTAAAGAGAAATAGAAAGTAAAAAAAGAGTATGCCCGTTTTACATAGAAAATACGAAATGATTTTTCGACTTCTGATAAAAAATCGTCCGAAAGTCTTTCTACTTGTTTTTGTGATAAGCTTTTCTTCATTTTCTAGGATTGTATAAACTTTTATTTTATGCTAAAATTTAGTTACTTACTTGAGATTCGGGGTGCCTTATGGCTGAGAGTATACCCGTGGAACCTGATCAATCCAGTTGCGGAGGGAAATCTAGAAAAAGTGATAAGGCGAATTCATTTTGAATGTCAAGAAGAATTTAGTCTTATTTTTTTTGGAGGAAAAAATGAAAGCACTTATAAAAGATTTTATTCAGCATCCTGAGAAAAAAGAAAAGTTTGATGAAGTTGCTCTAGAACTTTTTGATTATCTCTATCACCATAATTTAGCTTACCAAAAATTTTGTCAAAGACGCGGCATTGGGGTTCGGCAAGTTAGAACCTGGAAGGATATTCCAGCAGTGTCGACAGACGCCTTTAAGACGAATTTTTTAAGTGCAACTCCTAAAGAAGACTGCTCACGTATTTTTATGACGAGTGGAACAACGACAGGAATTAGCGGGAAGCATTATCACAAAGATGTTGAAATTTATGATTTGTCAGCGAAAACAGGGTTCAGACAATTTGTGACCAGTGAAAAATTACCGATGGCTATTCTGTTTCCAGACGAACAAGAGATGCCGAACTCGTCCTTAGCACATTATCTAAAGATTTTAAGAAAGGATGGGCAAGAAGATTCCAAACACTTCATCACGGAAAAGGGGTTGGAGATAGAAGCCTTCAAAGAGTGGTTAGGTCGTCACAAGGATCATCCCGTTATTATTTTGGGAGCTAGCTATAGTTTTGTTCATTTATTTGAAGGATTGCAGGAAGGGGAAAGTTTGCCTATTCATCCAGACAGCTTATTGTTTGATACAGGCGGATTTAAGAATTTTTCCAAGGCGTATTCTTTAGAAGACTTCTATCAAAAATTACTAACGATTTTTCCAGTTCAAACGGCGCCTATCAATATGTATGGCATGACGGAATTGTCTACAGAATATTATACGCATGTCGAAAAAGGCAAAGTGCAAATTAAGAAGGGCCCTCATTGGATAAGATTTAAGGTGATCGATCCCTTAAATGGAGAAGAAGTTCAATCGGGGCAAGTGGGGATCTTAGTTCATGTGGATCTAGCCAATGTTAATTCTGTACCAGCTATTCAAACAGGAGATTTAGCAATTGATCGTGGCGATGGGTTTGAATTAATAGGACGTCAAAAAGGAGCGGGAGCTAAGGGATGTTCTTTATCCGCAAAAGAATGGTTAGAGGATCATCATGAGTAGGGAATATTGCGGTTACCTCCCGCCAATAGCAAACGATTTAGATATTCCATCCCGTTATATCGAATTTGAGGACCTTCAAATAGAAATTCCTTTTCCAACCAGTCAACAATTAAAAGAATTAATCCAGCGTATGAAGGCAGAAACGACTTCCATTAGTCTAGAAGAAACTATCCATGCGATTGACCAAGCGGTTGCTTGCTTGCTGGATCGAACCTATCCTCTGAGGCAAAAAATAGAGGAACTCCTGCCTCAAGTAACAGGATATGATTCAGAAATGCTTCGGTTAGGATTGACGCATTTTTTGATGAATTTCCGGCGGCATGAGTTACAAAGGTGGTTGGCGGAAGATTTTGAACAGCCTATGATATTAGAAGAGTTTGTTCCTCGCTATCATGGAGGATTTAGTAGAGCTTTTGGGCCAACTTTATGTGCGAATATTTGGGCTGGCAATGTCCCAGCGCTTCCTTTGTGGAGTTTAGTTGCCACTCTCTTAGTGAAAGGGCGGCTTATTGGTAAAGTTTCTTCGAGTGAACCGAGTTTTATTGGGCTCTTTTGTCAATTGTTGGTGCAGATTGAACCGAAATTTGCGAATAAAATAGCCATTATTTCTTGGCAAGGAGGAGACAAAGAGAGAGAGGAAGCGCTTATTAAAGCAGCAGACTATGTCATTGCTTATGGCAATGAAAGGACAATGTCTGCCATTCAAGAGAAAATCACGCCAACAAGTCATTTTATTGCTTTCGGCAATAAACTCAGTTATGGCCTTATTCATCATGACATTTTAGATAGTCAAAAATCTGATCAATTAGTGCATGAAGCTGCCAAATCTATTGTCTATTATGATCAACAAGGCTGCTATTCCCCTCAGATTTATTTTGTAGAAAAGGGGGGACTTATTTCCCCAAGAGAATGGGCCATGATGCTATCTGGAGAATTGAAGGCTTATCAAACAAGATATCCTGTTGGCAAATTATCTCTGGATGAAGCTTATGAACGTGCTCAATGGAAAGAAGAGAAAGAGTGGCAAGGAGACATAGAAATATTCCCTGTAAAATCCTCTGCATGGTTAGTGACTTATAGCGAAAAATTAGACTTTACGCCTTCTCCTCTTTCTCGGGTGATTCAAGTGATCGCTGTAGAGAATTGGCAATCAATTGCACGTGTATTAGACAATAAAGCTTCTATTTTACAAACTGTGGGAATTGCTGCGCCGACAAAAGACTTATTTCAGATGGCTAATTTCTTTGGAAAATTTGGAGTGAGTCGTTTGACCAGTTTGCAAACGATGACGCAAGTTCATCCCGGATGGAATTCAGACGGACATGCGCTATTAAAAGAGTTAGTTCGCCTCGTTGATATTGATCAAAATGTTTTGTTGGATTCTGAGCGATGGAATTCCTATAAAGATTAGGAGGTGGATTTGTGGAATTAGTATTAGAAGATATTTCTTATCACTATCCAGAACAGGAAAAAATGATTTTAGACCATGTGAACTGGAAACTTCCTCCTAATGAACTGCATTGTTGGTTAGGAAAAAGTGGATGTGGTAAAACAACTTTATTACAAATTGTAGCGGGTTTAATTTCTCCAACCTCAGGAAATATGCATTATCAAGATAGGCCAACGGATGAAACGGTTTCGCCTATTGGTTTTGTTTTTCAAACCCCTAATTTATTAAATTGGAAAACCGTATTAGAAAATGCATTACTTCCTATTTCTCTTCATCGAAAGGTTCAACCCTCAGAAATAGAAAAGGCCAAGCATCTATTGAAGTTGCTTCAAATTGATGATTTAGAAGATCGTCTACCTGAAACTTTATCAGGTGGGCAGAGAAGCAGAGTCAGTATTGCACGTGCTTTAATGATGAATCCCAAATTACTGTTATTAGATGAACCTTTTTCTGCTTTAGATTATATGACGCGTGAAGAACTTCAAATTCTCTTATTAAAGCTGAAAGAAAAGCAGAAAATGTCAATGATTTTTGTGACGCATGATATTACAGAAGCTGCTTTTCTAGCAGATCAAGTGGGAATTTTAAATCATCACCATTTTTCAAATTGTTTAAAAGGTCCTGAACGACAAGTTGATTTGTCCAATTGGCAAAATTCATCGACTTATCATGATTTTTGCAAAAAAATTCGACAAGAAATGGAGAACTAACATGAAAAAAAAGTGGCAAGCACATCTTTTTAGTTTGGGGTTGGGAATGGCTTTTTTAATTCTTTGGGAATTCATGGCAAAACAACTTTCTCCGTTAGTCTTGCCGACTCCCGTAGTTGTTTTCAAGAAGTTAATCCAAGGGTTTCGTTTGGGTTATTTTTATCCGCATATATTGACGACCTTGTTGGAAGTAGTTTTAGGATTAGGGTTAGGAGGTTTTTTAGGTTTATTTGTTGGGATTATGATAGGGGAGAGCGAATTTCTTAAACGTGTCTTTTCTTCATATATTATTATTTCGCAAGCTATTCCAAAAATTGCGATCGCCCCTTTGTTTATGTTGTGGTTTGGATATGGTATCTTGGCGAAAGTGGTCATTACTGCTCTGATTTGTTTTTTCCCTTTGATGGAAGCTACGGCTACGGCCATTCAGCAAGTAAGTAAGGATCAATTGTCACTCTTTAAAGTGATTAAGGCAACTCGTCTGCAGACCTTGTGGCACTTAAAATTACCATCCGGACTACCTACGATTATGCAAGGGGTGCGAGTAGCTGTTATTAATTCGTTAGTGGGGGCAATCGTTGGTGAGTTTATCGGTGCCCATCGTGGCCTAGGTGCTTTAATTATTGCCTCAGAAGGAAAGATGGACACGGCGTTAATGTTTGCGGTTTTAGTTATTTTAGTGGTTATTGGTTTAGCTATGTATGGTTTAATTAATGCCATTGAAAATAAACTATGGTATAGAAGGAGTCAAAAACATGAAAATAAAAAATAAAAAACTATTCAGTCTGTTAAGTTTATTTGTTTTGTTTGTGTTGAGTTTGGAAACTTTATCAGCTTGTCAAAAAGCTAAAGTTGCTCAAAAAAACGTGACTTTAGCGAATTGGAGCCAATTAATTGTAGAGCAAACGAATTTATTAGCTGAAGAGAAAAGGGGCTTTTTTAAGGAAAAGGGAATTGACTTAAAAATAATTCCTGGTAAAGGTGGACAAGATGCTCTAAAGAATATGTTAGCTGATAAAGCGGACGTTGCCTTAAGCGATCCTGGTGCTGTATATAGCGCTTTAGCTCAGGGTGAAGATTTGGTTATCCTCTATACCGTTTATCCTCAAAATGTCTTCAATGTGATCACCAAGGATGAAAAGATCCAATTTCCTAAAGATTTAAAGGGCAAAAAAATTGGGATCTATAGTCGAGCAAGTGGTACCTATCAAAACTTACTCGTGCTCTTGCATCAAGCAGGAATTTCAGAAAAAGATGTAGAACTATTAGAAGTAGGGATTTCTAATTTTGGACCTTTGCTTCAAGGTCATGTCGATGCAACCGCTGCAACAGATACTGCGCTTGCTTCAGCAAAAAATGCAGGCTTAACCGATGCTAAAATCTTTAATGTCAAAGATTCTTTAAATATTCCAAGTGACTTCTTTGTTATGAAACGTTCAACTTATGAAAAAAATAAAGAACTCTATAAGAATTTTGTGAAAGCTTATGAAAAAAGTGCGCAATGGATGATGGATCATCCTGATGAAGCGGTAGAAGTCGCTGCAGATAAAGCGATTGATGGCCAAGATAAAACCCTCGATAGAAAAATTATTGATTTGAGAAATAAATCAAGCTTATCAAATGACGGCAAACTTGGAGAAATGGACAAAGATTTGATCCAAAAAGGTGCAGATGCCTATTATCAATTAGGTTTGATTAAGAATAAATTAGATATGAATAAATTTATTATATCTATAGAAGATTAAACAGAGGAGTGAACGTTTTGCTAGCTAATCAAGTAATTCTAATCAGTGGCTCTAGTCGAGGCATTGGAGCAGCTCTTGCAAGGGGATTTGCTAAAGAAAAGTCATGCATCGTCATTAACTATAGATCTAATGATAAATGTGCAAAAGAAGTGGCAGATTATTGTCAAGCGGAAGGTGCTGAAGTGATCTTAGCTAAAGGAGATGTCACAACAGAAGAAGGCGTTAATAAGGTCGTGAATGAAGCTTTAGATAATTTTGGACACATAGATGTTTTAATTAATAATGTTTTTGCACCTTTTCAATTTAACGCCGAAAAAAGAAAAAAAGCTTGGCAAGTCCCTTGGGAGGATTATGCTTATCAACTTCAGGGCGGTTTAAAAGCCACTTGTTTGCTTACACAAGCGGTTCTACCAAGTATGATGGCCAACAGTTCAGGAAGCATTATCAATATGGTTTCTAATTTAGTGGCTGATCCAGTCGTCCCTTATACTGATTACATTGCTGCCAAGGCTAGTATTGTTGGCTATACGAAGAGCATGGCTAAAGATTTGGGAAGCATGGGAATTCGCATGAATGCTATCGCTCCGGGTCTTGTTTATCCAACAGATAGTACCTATGTCACCAAAGAATTGTTAAAAGAAAAACTGATAGCATCCACTGCACTCAAAAGAATCGTTCACGTCGAAGATATTGTAGGCCCAGCGCTCTTTTTAGCTTCTGATTGGAGTAGAATGATGACAGGTCAAGTTCTTTATGTAGATGGCGGTCTTGTTATGCAAGATTAGAATAATTATTTGTAAAAAGCGTTACATTAAATGGGACGATCTTTAGTATTTATTCAGACTGAAGATTGTCCTTATTTATTTCTGAAGTTGAATTTATCGATTAGCTGTTAAAATAGTCTGTGATAATTCATTAACTTATATGGAACGGATAACTAACTGTCTAATAAAATAAAGAATGATGTGAGTTTATTTATTTGTTGATGCGATCCTTTTAAGTGAAATATTTTAATAGCTAGCTAATTTTATTTCTTTTATTTAGAGTTACTTTTTTAGAATTTTTAGTTAACATAATAGATATAAGAAAAAGTCTGAAAGTGGTCAAGTATTTACTCCAGAGCATATCACTTCATTTATGTATGATTTATTAGAGATAACCTATAACGACCGATTACTTGACGCTACTTGCGGGTTTCGTGTCATAATAGTGATAGAGGCAAATAGTTATGTAAATATAAGGAGTTCAAGAGTTCTACCAAAATCAAAAACCGAAAAAACTGAAAGTTTGCGTGTTGCTTAGAGCCATTATCTACCAAAATAAAGGTTCTAAGCAGCACACAAGCCAAAGAGAAAAACGAGGTAGTGTATGCTATGGATTTTGAAAATTATCTTATTTCCGATTAGTCTTGTCTTAGGAGTCCTGACAGCTTTTCTGAAATTCCTACTTGGCATAGGGACGACACTTTTGTATATCATTGTGCTGTTCTGCATATTCGGAGCAATAGCTTCTTTCATTCAGGGTGAAGTCGGAACAGGAATATCGGGACTTATTATCGGATTCTTATTTAGTCCTTACGGACTGCCGATGATAGGAGCGACAGTCATAGCCTTTATTGAGGTGATAAATGATAGGATAAGGGTAGTATAGATAAATTTTGAATTTGAGGAGGATGTTGAAATGAGAATACACAAAAAACGACGGCGCAATTTATTACGCCCTTAACTACGCAAAAGAGGATTCGCATAGATTTTGGGAATCGCTTGGTTTCTCTGACAATGGAATAGATGAATACGGGTCTCCATTGATGATAAAAAGAAACCGATAAACCTCAGTTTGCCTGGCTGAATAAAACTAAATACCAAAGATACAAGACGATAGAAAGTAATAATTCTGTCGTCTTTTTTATTTCAAAGAAAGGAGGCAGAAATGAATTTTGATTATTTTTATAATAGGCAATCTGAGATGTATAACTTCATTAGGTTACCTATGGTATTAATGGAAGATGAAGTTTTTGAGAGCATTTCTATTGAAGCTAAAGTTTTGTATTCATATATGCTTAATCGAATGGGTCTTTCATATAAAAATGGCCGGATAGATGAAGATGGAAAAGTCTTTATTTACTACACAATTGAAAGTATAAAAGATCAATTTAATTGTGCGAGTGAAAAAGCGAATAAATTAATAGCTGAGCTTGATATTAAATCAGGAATAGGACTGATTGAAAAGAAAAGACAAGGACTTGGAAAGCCTAACAGAATTTATGTTAAAGACTTTATGAGCATATTTAATAATATGAAATTAAAAAATCAAGAAGTTCGATAATCGAAATTCAAGAGATTCGATTATCGAAAGTCAAGATTTTCGAAAATCGGAAGGTAACTATAACAATATTAGTAATAATGAGTTAAGAAAGAATGATTTTAGTAAAGGGCAAAGAACTTATGGAATATATAAAAACATATTTTTGACTGATGAAGAATACAAGGACTTGATAAATGAGTTAGGAAGCAGGATTAGTGTATATATTGATAGGTTGTCGTCATATATGAAAGCAAATAACAGAGTGTATCAAGATCACAAGGCAACAATAATTAATGGGTATCTTAATGATCAGGCAAAAAACATTAATGATAATACAACAAGGAAAATGAATTACGATATAGGAGAGAGTTTATGACAAGCTTAAAAGATTTTGTATTAAGAGAAAATGATATTGGACATATCTATTGTAAGGTATGTGGTAAAAGAGTCGATGGAGAATTAGTTGACCTTGGCTTTACAAAGTTTATTCCCAGAATTAAATGTGAATGTGAAATAAAAAGAGATAAAGAAAATGAAGAAAGAGAAAGACTGATGAAAATATCGTCATTAAAAAGAGATTGCTTCTCATCACCTATCCAACACCAATATACTTTTGAGAAATTCTTAAATGAAAAAGGTCAAGCTTACAAGGTTGCTTACAACTATGCTAAAAGCTTTGAACAAATGAAAAAAGACAATGTAGGACTTTTATTCTATGGAGATGTTGGCAGTGGAAAGACCTATCTTGCTTGTTCAATTGCAAATGAATTAATCGAAAGAAAGCAAGTTAAAGTTAAAATTATGAATTTATCTCAAGTTATAAACCAAATACAAAAATCAACATTTAAGCTAGATTCAAACAAAATTATAAGTAACCTCTCTAATATTCCCTTGTTAATCCTAAATGACCTTGGAATTGAAAGGGGTACATCTTATGCAAGAGAACAGGTATATAACATTATAAACTCAAGATACTTAAAATGAAAGAGAAAATAAAAAACAAGGTTCACTTATTAAAAATCACTTTAAGGGTCTTAAAGAGGGTCTAGACCTATTTAAGGATTCTAGAATTTTTGCCCTTGTCCTTGGAGTAGTCTTTATAAATTTTTCTGCAACATCTATAAGTGCAGTCTTACCTGCCTTTGCCAAAGATGAGATATTTTACAGTCTTATCTTGCAGGCATGGGTGGAGGAGTCCTTTTGGGATCTTTGTTCGCAGGTCTTCCAAAACTAAAAAATGTTTCATTAGGAAAATTTTATATTTATGGAAAGCTTGTTGTATCCTTATTTTGGATATCTGTTTTCTATTTTGCTACAAATATAAAAATTGCAGTCGCCTTATACGGTCTTGGATGGTTTGTAGTAGGAATAGTTAATGTTTATGCCCAAACCATGGTGCAGATGATTGTGCCAAGTGAAAAAATCGGTTCTACCATGGGTGATATAGTTGGTATTTCGACTCTTATGGCACCACTTGGAGCCTTACTCGGTGGATACTTGGGAGAATATTTATCAAGTCCAAGGGCAATACTAATAGCAAGTGTAATTATCCTTTTAGTTGCGATTTACTGGGCTTTAAATAAAAATATTAGAAAACTTCCTGCTGTAAGTAATTTTCACGAGGTGTTTGATGTTGAGAAATAATAAATTTAAAATTACCTATGATGAAGCGAAAAAAATGCATGCTAAATTTCTGTTTAGCTTATATAATGAACCAACAATAAATAGCATTGCAGTAAATAAAAAGGGAATTATAGAAATGAGTTCAATATTAAAGACAATAGAATTTTTCAGTACCTCTAACAATTCTTTATTTATTGTTTCATTAAATGGTGTAAATATAGGAGTGGGTATGATTTATGATGTGAACTTAGAACAAAATGTTTGTTAGTTGGGTATAGTTCTAAATCCTGAGTATAGAAACAAAGGTTTGGGAACGCTTATACTTGAAGATTTAATTGAAATAGCTAAAAATTCATTATCACTTGTTGAAAGCAAATAATCAACTTCTTCCAAGGATTTTAGTATTCTAAAAACAGTTGATTTTGGAATATCCAATTTTTTTGATATCTCTCTTACCCCAGCCTGTCCCTTGGCATTTATAAAATCCATAATTTTTCCAGCATTTATAATTGACTGAATGGTATCCGATTTTGGGCTCATTATAGCCTCCTTCCTATATATTTTTTAATACATATATAAAAAAAATATGTTATAAAGTTAAGATTTTAATTGTAAAAAAAATATCAATAATATATAATGTACAATAAGGGACGGCGCCCGAAAATAAAAAAGGAGATTGAAAGGAGATTGTATGACTAAGAACGTTGAAAAAAGTAATATAATTAAATTTATATTAGGAACTTTATTTGGAGTATTTTTTGTTTTAGTGCCTTTTAATTTTGATGGGAAAGTAGATACTGTTCTATTTTACTATGTAAAATTATTTGTAAGTAAGTTCAATAACATTCTTACACCCCTGGTAATTTTGTGCATTTGTGTTAGTGCCTTAATTTCCTTGTTTAACTTGTTTAATAATAGGACTTACTTTGCGAATAACAGGCTTATGAAAAAATTATTTGTTACATCACCATTTTATGTAGCAAATAGGATTATAGGAGCTATTTTAGCACTTATGATTTACTTTACAGTAGGACCTGACTTTATTATTTCAGAAGATACTGGTGGCTCTATGTTATCATTAGCAAGTCAACTTTCTGTTGTTGTTCCATCCATGCTTTTATTTCAAACCTTTATCCTAGAATTTGGAGCTATGGAATTTTTGGGACAGTTTGTTGGAAAGATAGTAAAACCGCTTTTTAAAGTTTCAGAAATTTGTGCGACAAGTATAATAAGCGCTTGGGTAGGACCTGGAAATGCAGCGATTATGGGAACTAGCGAGTTGTTTGACCAAGGATATTACACTCTTAGAGAAGCAGCAATCATATCTACACAATTTACAACTGGTAGTATAGGCTGGGTAGTTGTTGTTTCCTCAGTACTCGGAGTTATGGATTACTTTGGTTCTATATTATTGGGTTTATTTGTAGTCTCTATTATAGTTGCCTTCATATCTGTTAGAATAAAACCAGTTTCTTCTTATGCTGATGTATATTCAGAAAGTAATAAGGCAACAAGCATTAAAAACGATACAGCTAAGCAAGGAAGTGTTATAGCAAGAGCAACTGAGGAGGCTTCAAACAGAGCATCCCAAGTAACAAGTGAAAATTTCATCTCAAAGATTGATAATATGACCTTCTATATATTTTGGTTAACACCAATAATAGTTTTCTGGGGGACTGCTGCCCTTATTTTAGCAACGCATACACCAGTTATTTCCTATGTATCTTTACCAATAGAGTGGATTTTATCTCTTATGGGAGTTGAGGAATCTAAGGTGGCTGCAAGTGCTATAATGTCAGGCATAGCAGATAACTACTTGCCAGTTATTATAGGAGGATCAATCCAAAGTGTTCAAACTAGAGTAATAGTTGCGATGATGAGTATTATATCTATAATCTACCTATCAGAAACAGCAACCTTACTTACATCTACAAAAACGGTTCCAAGATTTATTGATGTAATTATTATCTTTTTGGAAAGAACATTTATAGCTCTACCATTTGTCGTTTTGTTCGTAAAATTAATAGCTTAGGAGGTATATATGGTAAAAATTGTTAGATTATTCGAAGATAATATGAATGAAGTCGAAGAAAAAACTATAAAAGAATTGGGATTTTGTGCTGAAGTTTTGGTAAGACCATCCACAACAGAAGAAGAAGTTATTGAAAATGCAAAAGATGCTGATGTAATCATAGCTGTTTATGAACCCTTAACAAAGAAGGTTTTAGAATCCTTACCAAATCTAAAGATGGTTATGTACAGGTCTATAGGATTTAACTCAATTGACCTAGACTTTGCTAACGAAATCAAACTTCCAGTGGGCCACTGTAGCCAGTATTGTACACAAGAAGTAGCTGATTGGGTCTTGGGATCCATCCTTATGCACAATAGGAGATTGAATGATTTCAATAATTCTGTAAAAATTGACAAAAAATGGGACTATGAGTTATTTCCAAGTATGAGAAGATTAGCCAAGCAAAAGGTTGGACTCATTGGCTTTGGAAGCATACCAAGATTAGTTACAAAGAGATTAGCGGCCTTCGGAGCAGATGTTTTAGCTTATGATCCTTTTGTTTCTGATGAAGACTTTGAAAAACTTGGTGTAAAAAAAGCGAGCCTTGAAGAAATATTTGAAAAATGCGATTATATATCCTCCCATCTTCCTCTAAATGAAAGTACAGAAAAACTTATAGACAAAAAGCTTTTCTCTCTTGTAAAAGAAGAAGCGGTGTTTATCAATTCTTCAAGAGGAGGAGTGGTAAATGAAGATGACCTCTATGAGGCTCTAAAGGAAGGGAAACTTTCTTATGCAATCTTAGATGTACTTTCCACCGAACAGCCAGATGTTTACAATAATAAACTTATCAATCTAGAGAAGGTATTTATAACCCCGCACATAGCTTTCTATTCACAAGATGCCTTCAAGCAAGGGGCGGCAGATACTATAAATAATATCTACAAATATTTCAAGGGCGATTACACAAAAGCCGAGTTGGTAAATTTAAAGCATATAAACTAAAAAAATCTAAACCAAGACCTATCTAAGAAATTAGATGAACTTTTAAAAGCTGATGACAAGAATATCCTAAATCAATTTGATCTTAACAAGATGAAAGAGCAAGAGGAACAACAAGGCAAAAAACAAGTTAAAGATAAAAAAGAATTTGCAGTTTTCCAAGTAGACAAAAACTTTTATAACATTATCAATAAAGATGGTAAGACAACACTCTATATGGATGTAAAAACTTATGTAGACCAAGGAAGAACTATGATTCCAGTAAGATATATTGCTTATACTCTAGGTCTTAATGTTGAGTATGACAACTCTACTCGTGAAGCTATTTTCTCAAATTTCTTGCCAATTAATAAGGAGGAAATCAATTTATGGGTAAACCAGGAATTATTTTAACTATGGAATTTTCTCCTCCTAATTCATCTAAGCCTTTTGGTGATTATGCACACTATATAAGTCGTTCAAAAGCATTGTTTCAAGACAAAGACAGTTTAGATAATCGAAGTAAAGAAGCTCAAGAAATTATTGATTACCATCGGCTTATTCAAGGAAATTCTCCTGACGACTTAAAAGACTACGGAAAATACATTTATTACATGACGCGTGCTTATGCGATTAAAGAAATGGATAAAACAAATGAGAAAGGAGAAAAGATTTTACCTGGTGTCTTTTCTGATAAGCAGGAACAGATGAGCAAAAAAAGATCAGCTGATCTTCTCAAAAGTTCTCACAAATGCTCAAAAAAAGGGATCCATTTTATGGGAAGATGTGGTTTCCTTTGACAATCAGTTTTTAGAAAAGCATGGTCTTTACAACTCCAAAACACAAGAGCTGGATGAGAAGCGCCTTCAAATGGCAGCAAGAAAAATGATGACTGTTTTGATTAAGGAAGATGATTTACATGATGCGCGATGGATGGCAAGCATTCATCGCAATACAGATAATATTCATATTCACTTAGCTACGGTTGAACAAACTCCTTCTAAACGATCAATAAAATGAAAACGAGATTTGGGCAAGAATTAATGCAAATGGATGATTTATTTATTGCTGTTTCTCGTCAGCGTGATTCTGCACTTAATCACTTGAAAAGCTATCTTCAAAGGAAAAGCGAAAATCCTGTTTATCATCCTGTTATTGGGTGGCTTGATCAACATGTCCAACCAGATTGGTATAAAAAAGTAGCATTTAATCACTTCAGCTACAAAAAAGTGAGAAATCTCATTGACACTATTCCTAAACAATTAGCTGAAAAAGATCCAGCTCTTAAAGAGGAATTACGAAATTTTGATCGGTTGATCAATCATTTCAATGAAGAATTTATAAAAATGTATGGGAAGAAGAAGGATCCTAGTGGAGAATTTAAAGCAACGCGAAAAAAAGACTTACAAGAGCGGTTAGGTAATGCGGTATTAAAAGAGTTAGGTCGATATAAAAAATATTCATTAAGTGATTTTTCACAGAATAGCGATAAAAAAGAACATGAATCAAAAAAGGTATTTTCAAAAGAAATGCCTTTTTTTGATAGAGAAGATAGAGCAAAAAAAATCAAGCGTTTTAGGGAAAGTCATCCCAAAGATAAGTTATGGAGAGAAATAAGAAGTCAGCCTTTTAATAAAAAGGTTCAAAAAAGATTTCATTTAGCTAAAAAATTATGGATAGCCGGTAAAAGATCAGAAAGAGAATTAACTCGTGTTTTACGAAAAAGTGCGTATGAAGAAGGACAAAGGGCTTTACGAGATTATCACGACATGATGATTGATGTTGAACGCGCACAAGAGCGTTAGAGGGAGGATTAAAGAATGAAGCCGTTTACAAAAGCAGAAATCAAAAATGCTCAATCTGTTTCTCTAGTTGATTACTGTCAAGCCAAAGGAATTGAGTTAGAAGGGTCCCCTGAGAATCCTCATTTAAAAGAAATGGATAGTTTGGTTCTATTTCCAGGTAATGTCAAAAGACAGTGGCAGCGGTTTTCAACATCTGAGGGGGGAGATGCTATTAAATTCGTTGAATATTACTATCAGCTGCCTTTTCAAGAGGCGGTGAAAGAATTGCTATCTCCAGAATATAAACTCAATGCCAATCAACATCTATCTCAACCTATGCCATCCTCACCGTTTATTTATCAAAACTATGAGGTGAAAGATTTCAGTCACGCTTATTCCTTATTTAGACCATCAATTAAAAAATCATATTTAAAAAGTTTTGCAAATTCTGTTTATCAACTTGATCAAGTCATTTATCTTGTTCTCTCTCGCTGTGGAACAGGAGAAAAAGGAAAGTCATTCTATAGTTACCTGGGGAATTGGGTATTTAGTATCTTTAGTAGAATCTGATGTCTACGATGAGAAATATAAAAAGTGGGTAATTGATGACTTACCCATTATCCCTGAAACAATGAAATATTGGATTAATAAATCCACTCGTCAGCAATTTAATATTGTCAAAGGACAATTAAAAAAGCGGATCGGATTATCATAGCGACAGATCCAGATAGAGAAGGAGAGAACATCGCTTATAGCATTTTTAGAATGTGTGGATCAAATATTTGGAAAAAGCCCAAACAGCGTTTGTGGATTAATTCTTTGCAAGAGAAAGAAATTAAAAGAGGGTTTCGTTCGTTGAGAGATAGTAAAGAAACCTTTAACTACTTTGTAGAAGCAGGAACTCGGCAAACCGCTGATTGGCTTATTGGAATGAATTTAACACGATATTTTTCTCTCCTGCTTCAATCACAAAAAATTCATTCGCCTAAAGGGAAGCCTTGGTCAATCGGACGAGTTCAAACGCCCACTAATGCACTGATATGTAAGAATTACTTAGAGCGTTTAAATTTTAAACCTGTTCCCTACTATCAGTTAATAGGAACTTCTAAAGTGAATAATGAAGACATTCGCTTTGTAGAAGATAAAGAAAATAGAAAGTATTTTGATAAGAATGAAGTGACGCAATTAGTCGCTCGCTGTTCCTTAAATGAAATATCTGAAGTACAAGTTGAATCCGTTGAAAAAGAATTGAAAGCTAAATGTACCCCTCATCTGTTTTCTTTAGGTGGATTGCAAAGTTATTGTAGTACTCAATTCGGGTATACCGCTAAAAAAACGTTATATATTGCTCAAACCCTATACACTAAAGGACTTACTTCATATCCTAGAACGAACTCCTCACTTATTACAGATAATGAATTTAAGTATCTTTTAGATAATATTGATAAATATCAAGACTACATCCACACCAATTTAACAATTGCACATAGAGAACCCAGAAAACAATATGTGGATTCTGATAAAGTCAAAGAACACTATGCAATTATTCCAACTGATTCTTTCGATAAAATCCAAGACCTAACAGAAACTGAAGAGAAAGTTTATAAAGCAATTATCAAACAAACCCTTGCAATATTTTTAGAAGATTATCAATACTATAAAACTACTGTAAAAATTAATGCAAACGGAATTCCTTTCGTTACGAATGGAAATGAATCTTTTAAAGAAGGATGGAAAGTGATAACAGCGGATATAAGTTCTTAGAAGAAAGGAAATTCAAGTTTACCTAAATTAGGGAAAGGACAAACAATACCTTTTACAATTGAAGTAGAATCTAAAGAAACGACTCCTCCTCAACAAATCACTGAAGCCAAATTGGTTAGTGAAACTGGCTTGATGGCTAAATTAAATCTAGGAACACCAGCCACACGAGCAGATATAATAGAAACATTAAAATCAAGGGAATATATAAAAAATGACGGAAAAACAAAACTTGTTCCAACCCCAAGAGGGTTATTACTCTACGATTACACCAAAAATCTTTTAGTAGGCTCTCCTGAAATGACAGCAAAGTGGGAAATTTACTTGAAAGGAATAGGGGAGGGGAAAAATGATTCTGCAACTTTCATTGGTAAAATTAAGGAAGGAATCCCTAGCATTTTTGACAAAATGCAACAAGAAGTAAAAGCAATTGACCCTTCAAAAGTCAAAGGGATTAATACTGATAAAACAGCATGTATTAATGGGTATCAAGTAATAGAAAAAAATAAAAGTTTTGAAATAAGCAATAATACAGAGAAATTTTATATTTTTAAAACTATAGCAGGAGGCAAACTCTCCTTATCGGATATAAAAGAGTTATTGACGAGTGGTCGAACAAAAAAGAAGACTTTCGTAAGTAAAAAGAAAAAGAAATTTGAAGCTATTTTAGTACTTCAAAACGATAAAAAATTAAGTTTTTGTTTTGAGGATTAAACATGAGATTTCAACGAAACAGGTCGGACCTTTTTATTAAATAATAACTTTTACATCCGTTTCACCTTTCATTTCTGAAAAATATGTAAAAATCCCTTCTTTTTATTATCTGTTATACTTACTTATAACTTGTAAAAAGGAGGGATTCATTATTATGATGGATAATACAATGACGTATGCTCAATACATGCTATCTATTAGGCACGTTTCTTTTTCTACATTGAAATCTTATCGGTATATTTTGAACAGAATTCCAAAAATTTACTTTAATAATTATCAAAGGAAATTATTCCTTCATCCAAGAGAATTAAGGAAAGCTTTTCGATTATATATTTCTGAAAGTATGTCCCAAAAAAAGACTTTAGGTTTCATAAACTTTGAAATTGCTGCTATAAATAGCTTTATTCGCTATTTAAGATTTATTGAGGGACCTTATTTACCACTGTTTAGTAAGCGCAACATCAGCCATTACCTTTACATTTATCTCTTTATAAAATTAATCGTTTAAAACTAGCTTTAAAAAATTCTTCCATTCCTATAACTTATAAAGCTGCTATTTCTCTTATGATTAATAACGGGTCTTTATATCAGAGAAGTATTAAATATTAAAACAACTGATATTGATCATAAAAATGGCAATTTTTGGGTAGGACAAGGAGATAGAAAACGAAATATTGCGTTTGCAGAGGAGAGCAAGGATTTACCTTATTGCTTGGAGCAAACAACACGATAATATATTAACTTCACATTATCTCTTTCCGTTCATAAAGGAATCTATTATCTATGATTATCTCCATTTCTTAGGAAAAATTATTTGTTCTCCTTTAACTCCTACATTTCTTCGAAACACGGCAATAAAAATAAGTCTTGAACATAAATTTTCTTTTCCTTACATCGCCAAATATTTTGGAATACAACATTTTAAGACACTTCTTCGTTTTGAAAAACTAGCTACAGTAACTTACACAAGTGCTTTTCAAGCTTTTAAAAGAATGAGTACCTTCGTTGGAAGAAAAAGCTGTCAAGAAGCACTAAAAGCAGCAAAGGTAATAGAAAGGGGGAGTGTTTTCAATGAAAAGAAAGCAACAAGACTCTACAAACAAATCCATCGAACAGATTTACCACACGCTTCAATCCACTAATACAGACACTCTTACTTTTATTAAACACAGTATTACTAGACTGTCTCCTGAAGATTTCTTTAATCTTTTAAAATGGCAATTAGATGATACATACGCTTATTCGCCTCAAAAAGCCAGAGAAATTCTTTCTATGTCACCTACGCAGTTAAACTATCACATTGATACGCATCGAATTAAACCTTTATATTCTTTTAATGACTACAGTATTTACCAACGAATTCGTATTTTTTATCAACCTTATATTGATAATTATGCAAAAGAATATACTCAATATATCCATTTTTACCGGTCGAATCGAAAAAATACGAAATAATTTGGGAGTATTTGGGATTAGATACTAAAAACAAACTAATACGCTTTAATATATCAAAAATAAGTTAAAAGCGCGTGGTTTGTTTTTTTGCACCATTTGCAGCTTTTACATAATATTAAACATGTTATTCAAAAATAGATGTTGAAATTCTAATCATGATGAAATAAAATAAAGGAAAGCATAGATTAAGGCGGTCTTAAATTGACAGCCTTTGTTTAAATTAATTTAGATCTTCGCATAAATTATATGTTGTTAATTGGTGAGTAACTTATTTATTTCACTTTAGTTTTTTCACAATACTTAGTTAACATAACACACATTATATAAAGTTATTAGTAGATTTTAATTTCAGACCTTTATTTTTAAAATTAATCACTTCTCCCATTCTCTTAGTTATTCTTAACCTACAAGGATCGGTATCATTCGTGTGAAATAAAAAAACATAATCTAAAGAAAATTTTGACAAAATAAATACCTCCAAAAGTCGGACTGAAAGTATAACTTTTAGAGGTATTTTATAAATATTGTTAAATACTAATTTACAGATAAAAAAGTTGAGCAACAATAACCGTAATAATTAAAGAAATAAGGAATCCCCCATTACTTACGATAAACGCTTCTTTAAATCCGTGCTTAAAGTTTAAGCCACTAATAGTGTTAAATGTTAAAACAACTCCAGATTGCGGAACTACTGTAATAACTCCGCCTCCGATAACGACAATTCTATGAATAATTTCAGCAGGTATGCCCATAGCTAAATATGTAGGTGCTAATTGTGTGATTACTGTTCCAATAGAACCTGAAGCAGCCATTACTCCAGAAAGAATAGAAGTTGCAACCGCTAAGCTAACTAAAGGTGGTCCAGGAATATGTAAAATAAATTCTTTAACGATATTAAATGTAGGTGCGTTTGTTAAAACCATTCCAAATGCTACTGCACTTGCTGCTACAAAAGAAGATCCAATGGACCCTATTGCACCTGCATTTAAAACATCGATTTGATTAGGTAAATATTTTCTAAATAAAATCGCACATAAAACAATACTAAAAGTTAAAGCAATTAAAATAATATTTTTGACATTGTTGAAGAAAATAATGGTTGCTATCATAACAATAAGCGGTAAAATACTTATCATAAAAGACGGAAGATTCTCTTTTACTAATTCTTCATCATTTTCATCTGGTCTCTTTTCTCCTTCATCTAAATAACTATAAAATCCTTCTCCATTTGTTTGACTTTTTTTAAGAGCTATTTTCATATACCATAAGCCAAATACTAGCATGATGATTGTTGAAATAATTCCCAAGCTTGGCGCAGCTGTTAGTTTAGTCCCTAATACTGTTGTTGGAATAGCGTTTTGAACAGAAGGAGTCCCTGGAATCATCGACATAGTGAATGTCCCAGCACCTAAATAAAGTGGGATAGACAAAAGCTTCCAATTAATATCCAGTTTTTTAAATATTGGCCGAGCTAAAGGAATCAATGTAAAGAATACGACAAATATACTAATTCCTCCAAATGTTAAAATAGCTCCAATTAAAGTTAAAGCAACTAAAACTTTATAAGGACTATCAGTTCCTATTTTAGATAAGATAAAATCTGCAATAGAAACTGTGGCATGTGATTTGTCCATATACTTTCCAAAAATAGCTCCAAGAATAAAAATTCCAAAATTTTTAATTAAGAAGCTTGCTAATCCTGCCATATAGGAATGTTCTGGTCCAATGAAGGTCCCCCAAATATTCATTTGATTACATAAGATAATGAGTAAAGCTGCTATAGGTGCAGCGACAACCATATTTAAGCCTTTAAAAGAAAGATAAATTATTCCTACTATCGCTATAATTAATCCAATTATACCAATAATTTCCATTATGTGATTTTCCTCCTTTATTCTTGATTATTTTTTACAGCATTTTTCCCTGCTATTTTTCCATAAGTAAATATGTCAATGAGCGCATTACCACCTAAGCGATTGCCAGCGTGAATACCTCCAGCGACCTCCCCGGCTGCAAATAATCCATTGATTATATTGCCATCTTTATTCAAGACTTGAGCATTGACATTAATTTTTAATCCCCCCATCGTATGGTGCGTTGCAGGACTTCTTGGTGTTGCATAAAAAGGTGGGACTTCAACTTTGTAATTAAAGGAACTTTTATTAAATTCTGGATCATTTCCTTCTTCAACATAATGATTATAATTTTTAATGGTTTCTTCTAAAATATCAGGGTCGATATTGATCTGTTCAGCTAAATCTCGAATAGTATTCGCTCTAAAACAAGCTTTATTTTTAATATCATTTTCTAATTGTTCATCAGTAGAATTAAATCGAGTAGATGCTATTTGTTTATCTGATATATTATAGATAAGGCCCCCCTGATCGAAAATTGCTTGACATAATTCATCTCTTGTTCCGTATTCATTAACAAATCTTCTACCTTCTGTATTTACAAATACAAAATCTGATGGCGGACAATCAATTCCACTAAAAATATTTCCTGTAATAGGATCTGCACTTGGCATTAATTGTGCAAATTCCATATCTACCACATCAGCATTTACCGCTAACCCCATTTTTATTCCATCACCTGTCATTGCAGGAGAATTAGTAGTTGGAATATTTTCTGGTAAATTGCCCCAATAATTATCGTATTTTTTGATCATTTCATAATTTGCACTAAATCCCCCAGTAGCCATTACTACTCCTTTTTTTACATTAATAGTAATTGGACTTCCATTATAAAATTCTGCTTTTACTCCAGTAATTTTGCCATTTTTCATGAGTAATTCTTTTGCTCTACATTCTGTAAAAATTTCACCGCCGTGACTTATAAAGTAGTTTTGAAGTGGATGAATAAATCCGTATCCGCCAACTGGATTTGGCTCAATTGCACGTCTCCAGGAACCTCCTACTGGTTCTGTCACATGATCTTCACTAAAACTAACCCCTTTCTCTTTCAACCATTGAATTGTATGAACAGCTTCATGTGCTAAATTGGATACTAATTCATAGTTTCCTTGTGTTTTTTTCCCATCTAGATTTGTTCGAATTCCACCTAATAAAGTTTGTATACAGAATAGATTTTCTGAATCAAATAAGTAATCTTTACCATTTTCTATATCTTCAAAATATATATTCAATTCCTTTTTTAAAGCTTTAAATGTTGGTAAATAGTCATAAGGAATATCTTTTTCTTTCATATTGTAAATTCTTTCCAAATTCTTTTTTTCACCTGGGAAAGATTTGAATTGCTTTTGCCAAGAAGGATTAGCTGCATTCATTTGTCCTCCTGTGCGTGTCGTATTTCCTCCTAATGAAGGAAATTTTTCTATTATTAGAACTTTTGCGTGCTCATCAAGAGCAGAAATAGCTGCAGATAAGCCTGCACCTCCTGAACCGATAACTAGCACATCAACTTGTTTTTCTGAAGGATATTCTTTTTGATTTACTGGATATTTGTCTCTTTGTTGTAAAAGTTTTGGATTAACTCCTGCTTTTTGAATCGCTTGCGCAACCCCTTCTAAAATTCCCTTACTAGTCACTGTAGCCCCACTAATAGTATCTACATTTAATGTTTGTCCCTCAATAATAAATTTTGGAATGCGTTCAAAAACTGGATTAGTAATTCCTTTACTTTCTCCACTTGTATCAATACGAATAGCTTCAATTCGTTTCTCAGATAACTCCACTTCCATTGGTAAAGAACCGTTATGTCCAGTGGCACGTGTTTTATATATTCCAGGTATAAATTTCACTTTTGTCATAATACAACCCCCATATTTTATTTTTTCGTGTGGCACACTTCGTGAATACTATAACAAATTTTATTTAAAAATAGCTACCTTTGGAAGTTAGTATTGAACATGTTCAATAAATAAATAAACACATCTAAGAGTTTATTTGCTTCATGCTATAATAAGATAAATAATTTAGAAAGGAGTGCGTCATGAATCTTGATAACGTTATTACTAAATTTCATTTAACGCCTACCGAAATTAATATTTTGACTTATTTAACACAAGCACCTGCACAAATTACTATTCGTGAATTGGCAGAAAAAACTTTTGTTTCCCCTGCTACTATTATTCATCTTGCAAAAAAAATGCATTTTTCTGGTTATAGTGAGCTTTTGTTTTCATTTAATCGCGAACGAGAAAAAATAAGTTCAAATATGACAGAATCATCACTTATTAAGCAATACGGTGAAGAATTTTCTAAATTGTTGATCACTTATCAAGATAAACTTATTGTTTTTATGGGAGTAGGATTTTCTCTGCATTTAGCTCATTATATGTCGGATTTATTAACAGCATTTGGATTTCGTACGATTTGCAATACCTACGAAGAATTTATTCAGCAACAATTTTCTGATAAAGCCCTTATTGTTTTTGTTTCTAATTCTGGTAATACAGAGTATCTTTTACATTTAGCACATATTGCTTCTAAAAATAGTGTCACTTCTCTTTTATTTACAGGCAACCCTAGTGCCGAACTTAGTCAAACTGCTTCTTTAACTATTTGTACAGAGAGCTATACGATTTTTCGTTATAACACTTATAAACCACAGCTCTTTTTTGGAAGAACTCTTATTTATTTTGAAATATTAATTGCTTATACAATGAAAAAAATAGAAGATCAGCAAAATTCTTCTACATTCTTACAATGATTCATTTCTATGAAATTACTTTTCTCTTTATCAAAGCTAAATTTGTAAATATGATTATTTAAAAAGCATCTCATCGTTCTCAAGATAAGATGCTTTTTGATAATTATTATATTATTTTAAATAGACTTTATAATTGAGTCTTTGTGTTTCCCTGGATGAACGAGCTGATAATACGTATGGGAAGTTAATCCGTAAAAGACCCCGTATAGGACGACAAAACCTATCGTAACAGCTAAAAAGCTAAACTGAACCAACATAATATCTCGAACGGCTACTAAACGAAGAAGTGCTTGTAAGATTTTAGAAGCAATAGCAATATTTGCTAAAGCAAATAAGATCGGCAACAAGAATATGGTGAGAATTTGCCGGCGAATGGTTTGTTTGATTAGAGAGTCAGGTAATCCGATTTGCCCCATAATAACAAATTTTTCGTGATCTTCTTGCCCTTCTGAGATTTGCTTATAATAGAGCATAAGCCCTACTCCAATCACTAAAATCAAACCAACGACTAATCCTAAAAAGAGCAACCCCCCATCTAATTCATAAATCAACTTAGCTTTTTCTTTTCTGGAACTTATGGAGAGATGATACTCTTTTTCAAGTTCCTCTTTATGTTTATCGAGTTCTTCGCTGCTCCCTTTAACATTGAAACTCAAGGAATACTTAGGACCTTCTATAGTCGGTTTATGGTTAACTTCTACTTTCAGATTGTAAAAATCATTGAATTGATCTAAAGGCACAGAGTCTGGAAAAACAATAAGGAAGTGATCAACTGCTAAACCCGTATTCAAAAAATCCTCAGTAATGGGCTGAACTTTAAAAGACTTATCCATGATAGTTAGTTCTTTGAGATCAGCTTTTTCCTTAGTGGTGGCAGTCATTAAGACTTTCCCCTTTTCCAAGTGGAAATTTTGATGATAGTAGTCATTAAAATCACTGAGTGAAAGTGCACGAAGAGCATAAATTTGTCTTTCATTGATGGAAGAACTATCAACTTCGTTAATGTTCGGGAGCTTTTCTAATTTTTCACCTTGGACATAAACAAATTCTAAATATTCTTGTGTGATAGTGGCGTCTTGGACCTTAGCATAGTCTTTAACTTGACCCAATACGTGATTTAAGGTGTCCTTATTCCCTTCTTGTGCTTCTTCATTTTGAACAAAGGTATAGTCATAAGCATTTGAGTGATTAATTTGATCTTCTATGCCGCGATAAACAGATAGGGTTAATCCGAGTGTCAGCAAAATTCCCGTACATAAAATAGAAATGCTAGCTAAGGAGATGGCGTTGGACTTCATTCGAGAGAGCATGCCTGAAATCGACAGAAAATGAACGGGACGATAGTAGAAGGAGCGATGGCGTTTCAATCCTTTTAAAATCATGATAGTCACAGACATAAAGATGCCATAAGTTCCTACCATAACTAAAAGAATAGCCACTAAAATCATTTGCAAAGCAGAAAGGACATTGTCTGCGTGGGTTAGAGCGATATAATAGCCACTCCCTACTAAGAGGAGTCCTACAAGTCCTAATAATTTTTTCGATCGTGGTTCTTTCTCCCCAACATGTTGTGTATGAAGTAATTCTACAGGAGACAGCCGATAGATGGACCAAGAGTTCAAAAAATGACATAGGCATAAAGTAACCGCTACAAGCCCTAAAGTGATAAGGACACTATTCCACTTAAAAGGATAATCCATTAGAGTAGCTCCAGTATCATTCATTAATTTGTTTAAGCCCATAAAAATGAGTTTTCCCAATAAATGACCACCTATCGTAGAAAAAAGAGCTAAACAGACAAATTGTAGCATTTTTTCTTTGGCTAAAATTCCCCTAATATGTCGCTTTTCTAACCCTAAGACTGTATAAAGGCCGAATTCCTTTCGCCGCTGTTTATGGTAAAAATTATTGGCGTAAAGGACAAAAATCATCGTTAGGGCAGTCACTAAAATGATCGCTATCTTGATCAACATAGGTAACATTTCATGTCGCTTGTTCACGTATTCGTTATTCATCAAAGATATCAGAATATACTCCAAACTGAACATGCTTCCACTGGACAAAATAAAAGGAAGGCTTAAATGTTTTAAAGTTCCAAGTTGTTGAAAAGCAAATTTCCAAGAGAGTCCCCTTCGCATCTTAAGCTCCCCCTTTGTTTAAAAGAGAAAGTGCATTTGCAATCCGCTCTTGATAATTTCGATTAGAATCCTCTCCACGGTAGAGTTCATTATAGAGGACGCCATCCTTAATGAAGAGTACTCGTTGACTGTATGCTGCTGAACGAACAGAATGTGTCACCATCAATAAAGTGTTCCCTTGTGCGTTAATTTGCTGAAAGAGGGTCATGATCTGGTCAGAAGTATGTGAATCCAAAGCGCCTGTCGGTTCATCCGCTAAGATAATCTCTGGTTGCGTAATGAGCGCACGAGCGATGGCTATCCTCTGTTTCTGACCGCCAGATATTTCAAAAGGATACTTATCCAAGAATTGTTCAATTCCTAATGAGGGAGCTAACTGGCTCAATCTTTTATCCATTTCTCTAAGAGATACATTTGATAAGACCAGAGGGAGTAAAATGTTATCTCGATTGTTAAAAGTATTTAAGACATTGAAATCTTGAAATACGAATCCTAATTTTTCGCGTCTGAAAGCAGCAACTTCCTTTTCTTTTAATTGAGTGATATCTCTTCCATTTAAAAGAACCTGACCGTGGGTGGGGTGATCTAACGTCGCAATAATGTTAAGTAGAGTTGATTTTCCAGAGCCGGATTCCCCCATAATAGCCACAAATTCTCCTTTTTTGACAGTTAAGTCAATTTGACGAAGCGCTATAGTTTGACCGCTTCCTTTACCATAGACTTTTTGTAAGTCTTTCACTTCTAAAAACATGTTCTTTCCTCCTTTGGTTCTGTTTATTTCTTTAAGTGGTTATAAACAGTATATGCCTTCTATAAAAGGGAAGCTTTGCGCTTAACTAACAAAAAAGCTCTTAACCTTACACTTTTGTAAGGGAGAGCTTTTGATTATTCAAAGTGAATTTGTCGATGGAGTTCTATCGTAAAGCATGTACCCTTCCCTAAGCTAGAGGAAACATAAACAGGTTGATTTAAGTAGCCTTCTATTTGTTTAACCAGAAAGAGCCCTAGTCCGGATGACCTTTGATTCATAGCGCCGTTATAGCCGGAAAAACCTTTATAAAAAATTTTTGGAAGATCTGCATCCAAAATTCCTATGCCAGAATCTTGAATACGGAGTAATCCTATCTTCTCTGATTGAATATGATAATCTATCCAAATATCCCCTTTTGAGGTATATTTAAGAGCATTGTTTAAAACTTGCTCGATCATGAGACTGGTCCATTGATTATCTGTGACGACTTCATCCAGGATGGGCTGATAATGTAAGTGAATTGATTTGTCAATAAAAAATAAACGATATTTTTTGAGAAGAGGAGCTAGAAGTTGATCCAAAGGTACTTTTGTTATGGTTAACTGAGCGGACGGATTTTTCAATTTAAGGTAGCTCATGGCCATATTGGTATAATTTTCAATCATAATCAGCTCTTGCCTTAACAAAGTAATGCGGTTTTCTTGCTCACTGTTCAAAAGAAGATCACAGGCTGTTAGGGGCGTTTTGATTTGATGAACCCAAGTGATAAAGTAATCTTCCATCTCTTGGTAATTTTTCTTGGATTGGTAAGTTAACTGCTTCAGCTGATCTTGACTCTCTTTTAATTGGTCTTGGAGGGATCGTTGCTTCTTAAAGAATAAAAAACTAAATGCCAAATAAATCCCCACCAAAAATAAACTAAGCTCAGCCCCCAATCGATAATAGGCCCAATTGCCATCTATTAAATAAAAAATAAGGGCAAATATTCCTAAAGGCTCTCCGACTAGTAAAAGTCTTGACCAATATATCTTCAAAAACGCTTTAAACATGTCTATGCCCTTCTTTCATTGATCGGTTCGAAAGACTAACCGATAACCGTAATTCTTCTTCGTTTCAATCACTTGTGTTAGTCCTAGAGTGGCTAATTTTTTGCGTAAGCGAGACATATTGACGGATAAGGTATTGTCATCAATGTAGTCATCCCCTAGCCAACAGTTTTCCATCAAGGTTTGTCTTTTAATAAACTTTTCGGGTTCTTTAAAGAGAGGCTCTAAAAGTTTGAGTTCCGTTCCCGTCAAAGTCAATGACTGATCATGGTAAGATAGGCTTCCTTGACTTAGAGATAAGGTGATCGCTTGGTAAGTCAGTTGTTGAATATCCATGGAAAACTGATAAGATCGTCTTAGAAGTGCCTGGATTTTGGCCACTAAGAGCGTTAAATCAATGGGCTTTTGAATGTAATCGTCTGCTCCCATCTGCATAGCCATCACCATATCCATAATTTCTGTTCGAGAAGAAATAAAGAGAATGGGAACTTTTGAAATTTCTCGAATCTTTTGACACCAGTAGTAGCCATTAAAAGTGGGTAAATTCACATCCATTAAAATAAGCTTGGGTGCTATCTCTTGAAATAAATGAACAATATTTGAAAAATCATCGGCTATTACTCCATCGAATTGCCATCTCCTTAAGGTTTTTTGTAGGGTCTGGGCAATGATTTGGTCGTCTTCTACAATGAGAATTTTCATGGACTAACCTCCTTAACAGTCTCCAGTTTTCGTATAGCTATCAAATAATTTGCTTTTATTGTACCATGTTATGCTCCTTCTCTTTAAGTCCATCTCAAAGAAAGGGACATTTTCCCTTCTCTACCTGCTTTTTACAACAAAAAAGCCCTATTCGAAGGGAATAGGACGCTTAAAAAAGATCTATTATTCCTGATTAACCTTCAAAAGCAGCGGTTAATGGAGGAATAATTTGTTTTTTACGAGAAACGATACCAGGTAAAGCCATTTGATGGTCGCTAAGCGTGCTGTTGAAGGCTTTTTCGAAGAAACCAGCGAGGGCATCATCCCCAACCAGTAAACCTTCTGAATCGTTGGTTAAGATATTGGTAATCACTAAGAAGAAGGCATCGTAATGGTTTTCTTGGTTGAAGTTTTCCATAGTTTTGAGCACTTCTTCTTTACGTTTGAGCACGTCTTTGACATCGACGCAGTTTACTTGACCTACTCGAATTTCTTTGCCTGCAATGGTGAAGGATTTAGCATCGCCGTCTACGATGCTTTCAGTTGTCCGATCATCCACGTTAGCCCCTGCTCTTAGCATTTCATGCCCATATTCTTCATCGTTAACATCCGCAATCTTGGCTAATTCCTTAGCAATCGCTACATCTTGATCGGTGCAGGTTGGGCTAGAATAAAGAAGGGTATCGGAAATAATCCCGGATAACATTAAGCCGGCAATATCTTTAGGAATAGCAAGGCCATGTTCTTTATAGAGGCCATAGATGACAGATTGAGTACATCCGTAAGGTTTAGCTACATAATAAAGTGGTGCAGCAGTTTCAAAGTTTCCGACTTTATGGTGGTCTACAACAGAGTAAACAGTTACTTCTTGAATATCTGAAATAGATTGTTGGAATTCGTTGTGATCTACAAGAGCAACGGTATCTGTCTCTTCGCTCGCCTTGTTCACCACACGAAGTTTTGTATGATGAAAGTGTTCTAAGGCATAGTTCGTTTCGGCATTTGATTCTCCTAGAGCAACTGGCTCAGCTGCTACTCCTATTTGGTTGAGTAAATAAGCATAAGAAATGGCGCTACTAATGGCATCAGTATCTGGATTTTGATGACCAAAAACTAAAACTTTTTTCACATTTATCCCTCTATTCTATAAGCATTCACTTTTATTATTTTAACATAGATCCCCTTTCATGACTACTCATAGCCAAGGAATCCCAGGGAATTTTAAAAGATTAGTGTTATTTTTCAGAGGATGGGTCCCCTTCTATTGCCTCTTGATAAGGCAAAGGAAGTACGCGGAGTAAGGAACCGAATGTCTCTTCGTCTACCAGGCTAGTGCCGTTGGAATAGCGCTGATTGAGAGGAACGTCACCTGCTTGAACTTGGAGGAGTTCCCCGTTTGAGCCATAGAGCTCATAGACTTCTGTCTCAGAACGTACGCCTAAGGCTTCAACGAGACGATGAGGTTTGCTTTTGATCTCTTTGAAGACCATAAGTCCACGCTTAGCCCGTGTCATGGGTTGAATGTCCCCCCATACCATTCGCTTCATGAAGCCCCGCTGACTGGCAATCAAGATCTGATCCTTATCTTGAGGAGCATCATGGTAAACGAAATTAACGACATGGTCCCCTCCTTTGAGATTCATCGCGATAACGCCCTTGGCCTTGAGTCCTACTTGACTAATTTCAGCTACTGGATAGCGTAAGCTAAAGCCCAAATGGGAGAAGAGAATCACCTCGGCTTGGTCTTTTTGACTCTCTGTAACGAGATAGGCATTCACGACTTCGTCGAGCGTATCTTGAAGTTTCATGGCTTCTTGTGTTTTGGTTTTATGGGTGCGGAAGGTCTTGAATTGAGCAAGTGGGGTTTGCTTAATCATCCCGCCTCGACTGGCCATTACCACACAAGATGTAGACTGGGCATCTGCAGGAAAGACTTGAATGAGTTTTTCATCATTGCCCAAATTAATCCGTTGAGAGAGATGTTCGCCGAGGTCTTTCCAGCGGAGTTCCTGTAATTCATAGACAGATTGATAGATATAATTTCCTTTATTCGTAAGGAAAATAAGATTATCTAGGGTAGAATGTTGAGCGAGATAGAGCACGTGGTCCCCTTCTCTTAGACCGAGGTCTTTGAAATTGGAGGACTGGTAGCTTCTCAGTCCGGTTCGTTTCACATAGCCTTCTCGTGTGACAATGGTCATCACTTGTTCATCAGGAATAAGAAATTCTTTCTTAATTTTAAGTTCTTCGACTTCTTCTTCAATGACCGTTAAACGAGGTTTGCCGTAGTGTTTCTTCACGGCTTTGAGTTCTGATTGAATCAATTTCATCATGACGCCCTCGTCCTCCAGAATCTTTTGGAAGTTAGCGATCGCTTCATTCAAAGCCAATTTTTCTTCTTGGAGGGCGGTAATATCTGTATTAGTTAACCGATATAACTGCAAGGAAACGATGGCTTCGGCTTGCACTTCGCTAAAGCCAAACTGTTTCTTCAAGTTTTCTTTAGCATTCGATTTATCTTTACTTTGACGGATAAGGGCGATGACGTCATCCAAAATAGAGATCGCTTTAATTAAGCCTTCCACGACATGACGCCGCTTTTCAGCTTTTTTCAAGTCAAAGAGCGTCCGACGTCTGACGATCTCTTTGCGGTGGGCGATATAAGCCCTTAACATGGCTAAGAGTCCGACTTGTTCAGGACGTTGCCGGTTGATAGCCACCATATTGAAGTTGTAATTGATCTGGAGGTTGGAATATTTATAATAATATTGCAAAATCTGTTGACTGTCCGCATTCTTTTTTAATTCGATGACGATTCTTAGGCCTTCTCGGTCACTCTCATCCCTGACTTCAGCCACGCCCTCAATGCTATGGTTCAAGCGAAGTTCGTCCATCCTTCTCACGAGATCCGCCTTATTCACTTCAAAAGGCAGTTCCGTAATCACGATCTGCTCCCTTCCCCCTCTGAGACTTTCGAGGGTGCTCTTGGCGCGGACAACTACCTTCCCTCGGCCCGTTTGATACGCTTTGAGGAGTTGATGTTTACCTTGAATAATTCCTCCTGTTGGGAAATCTGGTCCGGGTAAAAAGGTCATTAATTTCTCTAAGGAAGCTTGGGGATGGCCGATCAAGTAGATTACCGCATCAATCACTTCCGCTAAGTTATGTGGGGGAATTTCCGTAGCATAACCTGCTGAAATGCCTTGGGCCCCATTCACCAAAAGATTAGGGAAAGCAGCGGGTAACACTGTTGGCTCTTCTTCTGTATCATCAAAGTTTAACATCATCTCTACTGTCTTCTTGTTGAGATCATTCAGTAATTCTTCGGCAATTTTAGAAAGGCGAGCTTCGGTATACCGCATGGCTGCTGCTGGGTCTCCATCCATCGACCCATTATTCCCGTGCATATCGATGAGAGGCATTCCGTTCTTCCAGGACTGGCTCATCCGAACCATTGCCTCATAAACAGAGGAATCGCCGTGGGGGTGATAATTCCCAATAACATTACCGACTGTTTTGGCGGATTTACGGAAGGGATGGCTGGCATCATTGCTTTCGTGATACATGGCGTAGAGAATTCGACGTTGAACAGGCTTGAGGCCATCTCGAATATCTGGGAGCGCACGATCTTGGATAATGTATTTGGAATAACGTCCAAATCGGTCTCCCATCACTTCATCTAAACTCAGTTCTTGAATATCAATACTCATGGCCTACTCCTCTCCAAATAAAGACATTTGTCCGTTTTTATCATAGTGATTCTCCTCACCAGTGGCAGCCTTTCTCTTCGATGAGGAAGCTGAACTTGCTCCATGGGCAGACGGTTCCTTGGAAAAATCTTTGGTGTAGGAAGAATCTTCTTGAGTGACTTGTTCGAGAAGTTGATCTTTTTCATCCATGGTAAATTGAACGTTTTTCTCAATCCATTCTCTTCGGGGCTCCACTTGGTTTCCCATCAAGACAGAGACTCTCTTTTCAGATAAAGCTAAATCATCTAAGGTTACCCTTATCAAAGTTCTCTTATCAGGATCCATGGTCGTATCCCACAATTGGTCGGCGTTCATTTCTCCTAACCCTTTGTAGCGTTGAAGGATGTAACCCTTTCCGACAGACTGAGTAGCCGTCTTCAATTCTTCATCGGTCCAAGCATAGCGAATGATTTCTTTTTTGCCCTTCCCCTTAGATACCTTATAGAGAGGCGGCATGGCAATATAGATTCGGCCGGCTCCTAACAAAGGTCGCATATACCGATAGAAAAAGGTCAACAGAAGGATTTGAATATGGGCCCCATCGGTATCCGCATCGGTCATGATAATGACTTTGTCGTAGTTGGCTTCTTCCAACTTAAATTCTGCCCCAACACCCGCACCAATGGTATAGATAATTGTATTAAGTTCTTCATTTTTCAAGACATCGTCCAGTCCCGCCTTTTCTGTGTTAAGCACTTTTCCTCGCAAAGGAAGGATGGCTTGGAACTTACGATTTCTTCCTAATTTGGCAGAGCCTCCCGCAGAATCCCCTTCGACTAAAAAGAGTTCGTTCTTTTTAGAATTTTTGCTTTGAGCGGGGGTTAATTTCCCAGATAAAATGGTCTCTTTGCTCTTAGTTTTCTTGCCTGATCGACTCTCTTCTCTTGCCTTACGCGCTGCTTCTCTAGCTTGTCTCGCCTTAAGGGCTTTTTTGACTAACATTTGAGCGGTTTCGCCGTTTTCAATCAGATAGATCACTAACTGTTCACTGACCATATTTTCAACAGCCGGTCGTGCTTGAGGGGTTCCGAGTTTCCCTTTAGTTTGCCCTTCAAATTGTAGAATTTCTTCAGGAATTCGAACGGATAGAACAGCCGTAAAGCCTTCTCTGACGTCGCTGCCTTCTAAGTTCTTTTCTTTAGGTTTGATGAGATTGACTTTTCTGGCGTATTCATTGAAGGCCTTCGTCATGCCAGATTTTAGGGCAGTTTCATGACTCCCTCCGTCTGGGGTACGCACATTATTGACGAAAGAGAGAATGTTTTCAGAATAGCCATCGTTATATTGGAAGGCTAATTCCATCTCAATAGCAAAGGCTTTGTCTGTCTCTTGAAAATAGAGAGTATCTGTGAGAGTATCCTTGCCTTCGTTCAAGTAGTCAATAAATTCAACAATCCCTTGCTCATAGTGAAAGACTTCTTCGACTTGCTTTCGCTCATCTTTGAATTGGATGGTTAATCCCTTCGTTAAAAAAGCTTTTTCTCTAAGATTTTCTGCAATAATTTCCGTATTGAATTGAGCTTCGCCAAAAATTTCAGGATCAGGATGAAAATGAATTTTTGTCCCTGTTTTGGAAGATTTGAGCGATTGAGTTTGCGGACGTTTAGGTTGACCGCCTTGATAGAAGCTCTGTCGATAGATTTTGTGATCTCGATGGACTTCAACATCTAACTGATCAGATAAAGCATTCACCACACTTGACCCTACCCCGTGCAGACCGCCAGAGGTTTTATAGGCATTCTCTGTAAATTTCCCTCCAGCATGTAAAACCGTTAAAATAACTTCGACAGTGGGTTTTCCAGTGGCATGTTTTCCGATTGGCATCCCACGTCCGTTATCGACAACTGTCACGCTGTTATCTGTATGAAGAGTGACCGCAATGTGGTCACAGAATCCTGCTAAGGCTTCATCAATCGAATTATCAACAATTTCATAAACCAGATGATGGAGCCCCCTAAAATCTGTCGATCCAATATACATTCCTGGGCGCTTGCGAACCGCTTCTAGGGCCTCCAGAATTTGGATAGAGGATTCATCATATTTATTTTGAGATTTTTTTGGCATAGTGTGTTTGCTCCTCAATTTCATAGGGTTTTGTTTTATTAAAGTGGTTAAAGAATAGCGCGACTTTCCTAAATAATCAACCCCTACTTTCTTTTAAGAGATCATGAAGGGGGAAATAGAAAAGCCCTGAGTCTTCTTTTGAGAAAACTTATGCTATACTATACTTACCTCGTTGAAAGGACTAATACTTATGTTAATCAATAGTTTTGCTTTGATCTGTTCCTATCTTCTGGGATCCATCCCTTCTGGACTCTTGATTGGACAGTCATTTTATCATACGGATATTCGCCAATATGGATCAGGAAATATTGGAACAACCAATGCTTTTCGAGCTTTAGGTGTTAAGGGAGGCCTTTTCGTTTTTATTTGTGACCTCTTAAAGGGCTTTTTGCCGGTAATTTTCTTAAGAAATCTTCCAGGCATTACTTGGCCCCTCTTGGCATTCGGCTTGGCCGCTATTGTGGGACATAGCTTTTCTATTTTCCTTGCTTTTAAAGGAGGAAAAGCAGTGGCTACAAGCTTTGGTGTGGGCTTAGCGATTGCTCCTGTTCTTCCTTTAGCTTCGATTGGGGTTTTCTTCATCGTTCTTTATATCAGTCGAATGGTATCCCTCTCTAGCGTTTTGGCGATGGTCTTTGCCTCCTGTTTTGTATGTATATACCCAGATGGGCTACTTCGAGCCTTTATCTGGACGGTCAGTCTTTTGATCATTGTTCGTCATCATACGAATATTCAGCGCATCCTCAAGGGAACCGAATCTAAAGTTCCTTTTGGACTCGGCTATCGCAAAGAGCAAGAGAAAAAATAAGCAAAAAAAATCGCGACGACATTCCCGGCGCGATTTTTTTATTTAAACTTCTTCCGCTAAGCGTTTCTTCAAGTAGTTTAAATTGTCCATAGTGCGCGTATCAATATGGGTTCCCTTCATTCCCAACGATCGAGAAGAAAAGACGCCCGCTGATTCCATCTTTCTTAAAGCATTGACGATTACAGATCGTGTGATATTTTCTTCTTTGGCAATTTTAGAAGCTGTGATGCGAACACGTGGCTCGTGAACATCTTTGAAAATGACATAGAGGGCGTTTAATTCTGAATAAGATAGAGAACTGATCGCTAGATCGACTTCTTGACGATGTTTTTCTTGCTCTCTCACTCGGCGCCGTTGAATAAAAATCATTTCCATAGCCAAGATAGTCCCTACATATTCGCCTAAGATTAAATCCAGATCCGTAAAACTCTCGTGTGGTCGAGCAAGAATCAGGTAACCCATTTTTTGACGTTTTTCATAGATAGGAATAATCGTGGTATTTCCTTCTTGATATTGGTCACGTCTCTCTAAAGCAAAAATGGTTCGATCATCTGTAATTGGAATATTAGCCACGGTATTGACGATTAAGGCAAGACTTTGGAGATAACGGGGATCCAATTGCCTCGCTTCCATCATCGCTTGTGTGCGTTCGCTATTAACTTCTTCATAAGAAGCAAAATATCCCAATAACTCTCCAATTTCACTGATTAAGTATGCATTAGATTGTAGCGAAATTGCCAAAAATTGGACTAGTTTTTGAAAAGGAAGGTTATCCATTGTATTCTTATCATAAATATTGCCTTCACGTACAACGGCATTAATATCGCGTATTTTTTCTAAAACCTGCTTTTCAGTTATAGGTTCCATATATTTCCTCCTATGAATTAATTAGGTCCTTTTCGAGTAGATGTCGGAAAATACTTTAAGTAATTCTCTCTTAAATTTTCCTTGGAAAGATGGGTATAAATCTGAGTAGAAGAAAGTGAGCTATGTCCAAGCAACTCTTGGACCGTTCGAATATCTGCTCCATGATTTAAAAGGTGGGTTGCAAAAGAATGACGTAACTTATGGGGATGAATAGAAAGAGAGCTGGCGCTTTTCTTAACGACTTGATCAAGAATATAGCGCACACCTGCTGTCGTAAGTGCTCCCCCTCTTGCGTTCACAAAGACCCACTGATGATTCTTATTTTGTAACAACTGTGGCCGCCCATCTGTTACATATTGAAGCAAGGCTTTTTTACAATAAGTGCCAAAGGGAACATAGCGATCCTTACTCCCTTTCCCATGTAGAAAAATCATGTTTTGGTCGAAATCTATCTGATTTAACTTTAAGCCAACACATTCACTTACCCGAGCGCCTGTCGCATACAAAAATTCAAAAAGCGCACGATTCCTCTGCTCTAAAGGAGTCCTATCCTTCAGGCTGTCTAAAATCTTGCTCAATTCTTCTTCATAGAAAAAATCAGGCAAATGCATCCCCGCTTTTGCAGATTGAATATACTTAAAAGGATTCTCCTGAACAATGCCTTGTTCCAGATAAAACTGAAAAGCCGTCCGTAAACTCGATAGATGACGAGCAAGAGAGCGGCGGCCTAAGCCCTCTCGTTGTTTTTTGCCTAAATAAATGCGAATATCTCGATATTGGAGGTCTTTAAGCTCTTTGAGCTCTAACTCTACTTGAAGGAAGTCAAAGAAGTCGTCCCAATCTCTTAAATAGGCTTTAACTGTTTCATCGCTGTATTGTCTTTCATAGGAAAGATAGTGGTGAAAAGTCTTTCTAAGTTGCGAAATATTCACTCTTTATCGCCTCGCTTACCTCATTAAATTTAACACAAGACTTCTAAAATTTCAATGAACGGCAATATCTTTTCCCTATAAAAAAACGAGGCTGTTTCTTACCTCGTTTAGGGCTCCTAGTCGTTGCCTTTTTGAATTTTTTCTTCGTAATCACAGTCTATAGAAGCACACACGACTTGTTTAGCTCCTTTTTTCTTCTTCTCAACGAGGAAGCTTTGGCACTTCGGACAATTTCTTCCAACGGGCTTATCCCAAGAAACGAACTCACAGTCTGGATACTGGCTGCACCCGTAAAAGAGACGATTCTTTTTCGATTTTCTTTCTACTACTTGACCTTGCTTACAATTTGGACAAGATACCCCAATTTCTTTAACAATGGCTTGGGTATTTCTACAATCAGGGAAATTCGAACAGGCAATGAACTTACCATACCGACCTAATTTGATAACCATCGGATAACCACATTTTTCGCAATCAAAGCCGGCGGGTTCATTTTTTATTTCGATTTTTTCCATTTCTGACTCTGCTTTTTGAACTTCTTTTAGAAATGGCTGATAGAAGGCATCAATAACTTTTACCCATTCTTTCTGGCCAGTTTCAATTTCGTCCAATTCTTTTTCTAAATAAGCGGTAAAGCCCGTATCCACAATATCTGGGAAAAATTCTAAGATTAATTGATTGACAATCTCTCCCAATTCAGTCGGTTCAAAACGACGGGCTTCTAATTTGACATAGTAACGTTTAATCAAGGTTTCAATAATAGGAGAATAGGTCGATGGACGTCCGATCTTTAATTCTTCCAAGGTCTTAATTAAGGAAGCTTCAGTATAGCGTGCAGGGGGTTGGGTAAAATGCTGATGGGAATCAATACTTTGACTTGTCACGACGTCTCCGTTTTGAAGTTCAGGTAAAAGATTTTCTTTCTCTGTTGCTTCTGGATAGACCCGAAGATAACCGGCAAATTTGAGCTTGGCCCCATTGGCTCTGAAGAAGAGATCGCCTTGAACCAAGTCACAGGCTACCGTATCATAAACAGCGGAAGACATCTCACTGGCTACAAATCGCGCCCAAATTAAGCTATAAAGTTTGTATTGATCTTTACTTAGATAAGGCTCCACTTCCTCAGGAGTCCTGAAAACGGAAGTTGGGCGAATCGCTTCATGAGCATCTTGGTCCCCTTGCCCACTCTTGGTCGAGGTCCCTTTACCAATATAATTTTTCCCGTACTTTTTGAAGATTAACTGATTGGCTTCTTGATGCGCCCCTTCTGAAACCCGCGTAGAGTCTGTACGCATATAGGTAATAAGGCCGACACTTCCGCTGTCCCCTACTTTAAGCCCTTCATAGAGTTGTTGAGCGATCATCATGGTTTTACGTGTCCTAAAACGTAAACGTTTAGAGGCTTCTTGTTGTAAGGAAGAAGTTGTAAAAGGTTTTTGAGGATGACGCCGGCGCTCCTTTTCTTGGAGGTTTTGAACTTCAAAGTTGTCCGAGTTTAAGCTAGCTAAAACTTCTTTGACAGCTTCTTCGTTCTTGAGATCTAATTTCTTATTTTTGAATTTGGCAGCTGTAGCTTCAAAGACGTTTTTCCCTTTTTTGAATTTGCCATCAATCGTCCAGTATTCTTCTGGAACAAATTGACGAATTTCGATTTCTCTATCGACAATCATCTTTAAAGCAACGGATTGTACCCGACCTGCGGATAAGCCCTTCTTTACTTTTGCCCATAAAATAGGCGATAAATTGTAACCCACTAAGCGATCTAGAATACGACGAGCTTGTTGGGCATCGACGAGGTCTTTGTCGATAGAACGAGGATTTTTAATGGCTTCTTTAACAGCTTCTTTTGTAATTTCATTGTAAGTGACACGAATAGCACTTTCCGGATCTAAGTCTAAAATATAAGCTAAATGCCAAGCGATCGCTTCTCCTTCTCTATCTGGGTCGGATGCGAGATAAACTTTATTCGCTTTTTTAGCTTCTTTTTTTAAATCTTTAATAATCGGTCCTTTGCCGCGGATAGTGATGTAGTGAGGGGCATAGTTCTCTTCAATATCTATCCCCATATTGCTCTTAGGGAGGTCTCTAAGGTGGCCCTTGCTGGCAACTACTTTATATTTTCTACCGAGATATTTCTCAATAGTCTTGGCCTTAGTAGGAGATTCTACGATCACTAAATCTTTCTTGTTTTTTGAATTTGTTGTTTTTGCCAAGGAGATGTTCCTTTCTTAAATAGGTATTAAACGCTTATCATAATAGGAGATTTTTTTTTACTTGTCAAATGACTTTTTTATTAATGAAAGCATTTAACACTGGTTATTCTTCAAATTTCAAGTATAGGACTTCTCCTGAACACAAAAATACTTTTAATAGAGATGGTATTGTTCCAAAATATCTTCCGCCTGAAGAACGGGCAAGGCGCCTGCTTGGATCAATTGGTTACACCCCTCATGGCATTCATCAAGCACACTCCCAGGAACTGCCATTACCTCTCGATTGGCTTGAAGCGCATAGTTAGCAGTAATTAAGGAGCCACTTCTTTTCTTGGCTTCTATAACTAAGGTAGCTGAGGATAGCCCGGCAATCGTTTCATTACGGTAAGGGAAATGCCAAGGCTTTACACCAGCATAAAGGGGCAGGATACTGACTAAGAGGTAATTCTTAGCGATGAGCTGCTGAATCTCTTGATGGGAAGAAGGATAAACATGAGCAAGTCCCGTTCCAATCACAGCAATCGTCTGGCCGCCCCCTTCAATAGCCGTCCTATGCGCTTGAACATCGACCCCATAGGCAAGACCTGACACGATGGTTAATTCTTGAAGACAGGGAGTAATCAGGTAGTCGATCACTTGCTTAGCCTCTTGACTGGCTTTTCTACTTCCTACAACAGATAGGCAAGGTGTATGGAGCCATTGCCACTGGCCTTGCGTGAAGAGGACGAGAGCTGGCCGATAGGATTCTTGGAGAAGTGGCGGATAATTCCAATCAAAATAGGTAATCGGATGAATGTGACGTTTTTGATATTCCTTAAGATAATGTGAAAAGGAATAGTCCTCAAAAAAAGCCATTAGACGAGGGAAGTACCTCTTCTCCCCTAATTGTCTTTGGACAAGAGAGAAGAGGTCTTCTTTTTCTAAGGCTTCTTTAAAAAGACTTACCCGGTCCATGTAACCGACTAAGCCGGATTCTGTAAGATAAATTAATAATTGACGTGCGCGTTCTAAGTCATCTGAGACACTAGAAATTTCTGATAACATTTTGAATCCCCCTTCTTAAAATGTATCCGCCAAAAAGGTAAATTTTTCTAGGATACATTTCAAGAAAGAGGGAATTTTTTAAAGATAGGCTTTAACAGGAGCAAAAGTCTTGCGATGAATCGGACAAGGTCCGTAAGCAGCAAGCGCTTCTAAATGTTCCTTAGTCCCATAACCAAAATGATGATCGAAGCCGTATTGAGGATACTGTTTGGCGTAAGCTCTCATCAAGTCATCCCGATATTCCTTAGCCAGGATAGAAGCGGCTGCAATACAATAGACCGTCGCATCCCCTTTTATGGGATGTTGACTAGGGACGCTTAGTCCTTCCAATCCTACCGCATCAATTACGGCATAGTCACAAGCGGGCTGTAAGGCTTGGAGACTGGCCTTCATAGATTTTTTTGTTGCTTCCAAAATATTAATGGCATCAATCACCTCTGGCCCCTGTACATCGATAGCATAGGCAATCGCGTAGGTTTTAATGGCTTGAACCAGTTCCTGACGCTTAGCATGGGAAAGCCGCTTAGAGTCATCAAAAGCAACCAAAGGCATATCTTCTGGTAAGATAACAGCAGCCGTAACCACTGGCCCCGCTAAAGGTCCTCTTCCGACTTCATCTACCCCTGCAATATAACGATAGCCTTCTTGGTGGAGTTGGCTTTCTAATTTGCGAAGAGAGAGAAGATGGTGGGTTTCTTCTTGGGCCTTGGCACACCTTCTGTCATAACTTTTCAAAGCTTTTTGAACAGTTTTTCGTTCATCCTTTCGCCATTGGAGGACCTTATCTGAATTAATTAGTTTCAAATCTTGAGTGAGGTAGGCTTGGATGGTGGCTGCTGATTCTTTCATATTAAATCTCCTCTTTCTCATAAACCATCAGGTAATCTTCAAAACGATCGAGAGTGACCGGAGCGATGCGTCCTTCTCTTAATTCTCGAATCAACCAATCACTTGCTCGTTCATAGTCATCCTTCATCCCAAGCTTTTCGGTGAGGGTCATCAATAAGTCAGGGTAAGGTGGACAAGCTTCCTCTTCTGTTAAATGACACCGTTCCCTTAAGGCGGATGGATAATAGTCCAACAAGAATTCTAAAGCAAACAGAGCGATATCGTCACTATAGTAATGAGTATCTTTGATGGCTCCTGTTAAAGCGAGTCGCTTACCCACTTCTTCATCTTCAAATTTCGGCCAGAGAATGCCTGGCGTGTCTAATAAGGCAAAGTCCTTATCGATTTGAATCCATTGTTGTCCCTTAGTGACTCCAGGTTTATTCCCCACTTGAGCGATCTTTTTTTGAGTTAATTGGTTAATGAAGGTAGATTTTCCAACATTAGGAATTCCGACCACCATCAAGCGAATCAGCTTGTGCTTCATGCCCTTCTTCAGCCATTTTTCCCGTTCATCTTGGGTAATGGCTAGTAAGTCCTTTCTAAAACGTTTGATGGCATTCGGATTCTTACTATCTAGAGCCAGCACGTCTGTTTCTTGACCTTTTAAGCCCTTCATCCAAAGTTTTGTCTGCGCTGGGTCTGCCAAATCAGACTTGTTCAGCACAATAATTCGACGTTTGTTACCGATGATGTGGTCAATTAAAGGGTTTTTACTGCTTTCGGGAATCCGCGCATCCCTTAGTTCAATCACTGCATCTACTGCTTTTAACTGCTCCTGAACTTGTCGCTTGGCCTTAGCCATATGTCCAGGGAACCATTGAATTGTTGCCATATTTTCACCTCGTTATTCATACAAAAAGGCAGCCAAAAATGAACTGCCTTTCTATACGTTCCTTAATTCACACGGCCAAATTCACTCAAAGGCCATATCCGCCAGTGGACATTCCCATAAAGCAAGTCTTTTTTGACGGTTCCAAAGTAGCGTCCATCCTTAGAAACTGGTCGATTATCCCCTAAGACAAAGTATTCCCCTTCAGGAACCTTTTCCTGTCCGATAATATCCTTCAAAGAAAAATCTTGAGTCACTTTTTTTCCTGGATTTTTGTCTTTTAAGGTTTTTAAGTAAGGTTCTTCTTCGGGCTTGCCATTAATATAGAGCTGATTATTTTTGTACTCTACGGTATCTCCCGGCATCCCAATTACCCGCTTGATGTATTTGTCGCCACTCTTATCAGGCGCATCTAAGACCACGATATCAAACCGTTTGATGTCCCCCATCCGGTTGACCACTAAATGTTGGTTATTAACAGTAGTTGGGAGCATAGAATCTCCCTTGACTGTAAATTGAAACCCTACAAAATGCCGAATCCCTACATATAAAAGTAAAGATAAAGCAATAATAATAATAAATTCTCCAACAGCATCAATGAATTTTCTCATAATCCTATCCCTTCTAATGATTCCTCAATAAATCCACTGCTTTTTGCTTTTGTTGATCATTCGCTTGCAGGGTTTGTTTGAGAACTTGGATTAATTTTAACGCAGTTTCTTGATTTATGGTAGCGGTTTGACTCAAATGATTTTCTTTTTGGAATTCCTTGACCGCTTTTTGTGTATTGGCATCATAATGTGAAGTCACTTGATCTTCTTGCAATTTGCCAAGGACTTGAAGAAATTTCTGAATATTTTTGACTTCGTCGCCTTCATCCCCCTCATGATATTCTTTCTGCGTATCAATGACATGTAAGGTCGCATAATCAGGCAGTTCTACGGTTTCATCGGGTTGAATCCCCTTTTTATGAATCCAATGACCATCTGGCGTTAACCAGTGGGCATAAGTCACTTTGAGTTTATCTTTGGGATCAAGCTTAAAGACCGTTTGAACAGTCCCCTTGCCATAGGTTTGAGTTCCTACAATAGGCAGATGGGCAGATTCTTTCAAGGCCCCTGCCAAAATTTCAGAGGCAGAAGCAGAGCCCTTGTCTACCAATAAGACGGTCGGTTCATCGATATGAAAGTCGCTATCTTTTCCAGCGGTAATAACTTTGCGTTGGCCTTCTTTATTCTCCACTTGAACAATGGTTTGTCCCTTCTTCAAGAAGAAGTTAGCAATCTGAACAGCGGAAGTCAATAAGCCCCCAGGATTGCCCCGAACATCGACAATAAAGGATTTCACGCCTTGTTTTCTAAGCTCTGTGACAGCTGTTCGTACATCTGCAGCGGTTGGCTCAGAAAAGGTAGAAATTTGAATATATCCGATTTCTGGATGGTCAGCTATTTTTTCGCTATGCACCGTTTGAAGGGGCACTTTGCCTCTTTTGATGGTGACAGATTGTTCGCTATCTCCCCTTCGAACGACGAGTTGGACCTCACTTCCTGCTTCTCCACGTATCATTTTAGCAGCTTCGGCGGGTGTCTTGCCGGATAAGGATTGACCATCTGCACTGACCAAGACATCATGCGGTTGAATGCCTGCTTTCTCAGCAGGACTCCCCTTAATCGGACTAATCACGACAATTTCTTGGTGATCAGAACTAATCTGGGCCCCTATGCCTTCAAAATTCGCTTCCATGGTCTGATCCAAATCTTTAGAGTCCTCCTCTTGTAAGTAAGCGGTATAAGGATCTCCGAGAGACTTGGTCATAGCTTCAATACCAGAATTGATCATTTTTTCACGGTCAATGTTCCCCATATATTGTTTGTTCAAAACTGTAAAAGCTCGCTGAATTTTCTGTAATTCTGGAAGAGTGAAACAGTCTCCGTCCAAACTTTCCCAGGGCGAAAGTCCTGTATTCCAGTAATTCGTTGCGGAAAAAGTCACCACAGCAGTGAGGAGGATCGCCCCTCCGATTTGAACGGATCTCTTTTTCAAAAATTTGAGAAGGAAGTGTTTTTGAAGTAGGGGTTGCGTTGAAGATGTTGCCTCTGATTCCTTTGTATTTATATTTTGCGTTTGTTTGGATGTATTGAGTGATTCTTTGGGTTGATCTGCTTGCATTCGGGTCACTTCCTTTCTAAGTTAGTCATTGTTGAGATAAGCTTTCCAGACGTCATCAAAAGTTCCTACAAAGTGAGAATAACGACTGTTTAATTCGATATAATCACTTAATTGGTGAAACTCCGTAGAAGATTTTGGAAAATCGCTATCTAAATAAATTAATTCTGCCAGTTCCTCTACTGCTGTTGGATGCTGAGCAGAGGGATTTCGATATTTCTGTACATATTGATAAAAAGGACGCAAAACCATGCCTTCTTTCTATTTACTTGCTTATGTTGGGATGAGGAAGCTCTAAATCAAGCAAGACTTGATTCTTTTCCCAATCGATCTGGAAATCCTTAAGGACCGCTCCCTTCACCGAAAGATCTGTCAATCTTAACTCTAAACGTCCAGGAACAGACGTCGCGTGTAAAAATTTATCCTGGGAAAAATATCCCTTCACGGCTGGCCAATAAACCTGTAAAGGAATCTCAAGGTCTCCAATTTTAAAATGGCTCATATCAAAGCAAAGATTCTTCTTTTCATTAGTAAGAGGTATGAGGCCGACACTATAAGTGACTCTTCGGTTCATGATCACGCTCTGCCCCCTCAAAAGCAATTGATTTTCTTGGCGTTGAATATCAAGATCGGGATGTGCTTCTTCAATCAAAGTCAGTAAATCATCCACTTCTAAATGAGCATGTACTGGCAGAGCTTGAAGAGAGGAAGAAACTTCCTTTTCTTTAGGAGAGGCAGATAAGGGTTGAGTCTCTGACATAAAAAGGACATAGCTTCCCAAAAGGCCTAACAAAAGAAGAGAAAGGAGAGTTAGAAAAGCAAATTTCCAACCATTTCTGTGCTTTGTCATGGTTTAGGATTCTCTTTTCTCCGCCAAAATTCAAATTGATGGGTCAGAAAATTTTTCTCGTCTTGCTGCCCTTCTTCGACTTTATAACATTCAAAATCTTGGAGGTCTGGTAAGAATTGCGTATCTCCCTCTATATCTTCTTGAATATTGGTAATGAGTAGTTGGTCGAAATCTTCCCAGAAAAGGCGATAAATCGTTGCTCCGCCGATTACCATCACTTCTTCTTTTTCTTGAAGAGTAAGGATCGTTTGCTTATCAGTAATCACCTGTAAATTGTCAAACTTCCCTTCCCAAGTCGCTTTAAAATCTTCTTCTTGAGTTAAAACATAATTCGTTCGATGAGGAAGTGGACGACATCCCATCGATTCAAAAGTCCTTCGCCCCATCACGACACTTTTGCCGAGCGTTTGTTGCTTAAAGAAACGCATATCATTAGGGAGAGACCAAGGCAAAGCATTATCTTTTCCTATAATTCCATTTTTGGCGTGAGCCCAAATCGCTGTTAACATGAACTTCCCTCCTAGACGGCAACCGGCGCTTTAATCGCTGGCTGCGGATGATAGTTTTCTAAGACAATATCTTCCTTAGTGAGTTCAAACATCGACCGGTCACTATGAATCACTAACTGTGGCAATTCACCTGGTGTCCGTGTCAATTGTTCCTTCACCTGATTAAAGTGGTTATTGTAGATATGGACATCTCCAAAAGTATGTACGAAATCACCCACTTCAAGTCCCACTTCTCTAGCCAACAGATAAGTGAGCAAGGCGTAAGAAGCAATATTAAACGGCACTCCTAGGAAAACATCCCCACTCCGTTGATACAACTGACAGGAAAGTTTTCCTTCGCTGACATAAAATTGACTCAAGGTGTGGCAAGGGGGAAGGGCCATGTGAGGGACATCTTCTGGATTCCAAGCACTAAGAATCATTCGTCTGGAATTCGGATGATTCTTCAACTGATCAAGCAAGATCGCAATTTGGTCAATAGTTTTGCCGTCTCTTGTTTTCCAAGACCGCCATTGCTTTCCGTAAACATCTCCCAATTCTCCATACTGAAGGGCAAAGGTATCATCTTCTAGAATCCGTTGACAGAAGGCTTTTTTTTCTTCGAGATAAAGGGCTTTAAAGTCGGGGTCTTTCTCTGCTCTTAAGCCGAAGTCTGTCATATCTGGTCCCTGATAATCTTCACTTTCAATCCAGTTTTTAAATGCCCACTCATCCCAAATATGATTCTTATTTTCTAAGAGGTAACGAATATTCGAATCCCCTCTCAAAAACCACAAAAGCTCAGATTTAATCAGGCCAAATGCGACTTTTTTCGTCGTTAAAATGGGAAATCCTTCTTGCAGGTTAAACCGCATCTGATAGCCAAAAACAGACCGGGTACCGACACCTGTTCGATCTCCCTTATCGACCCCATTATCTAGAATATATTGCAGTAAATCGAGATATTGTTTCACAATTATCGGTCCTTTCCAAACTTTGATAGGCTTATTTATTGAGCTAATTCACTAAGATAGTCCCAATAAGTCATCTTATCTAATAATTCTTCTTGCTGGCTTTCTTTTTCTTTTTGGAGGTCTGCTAGCTTTCCATAATCAGACCCACAGGCCATCATTTCCTCATCTATGGCTTGAATACTTTCTTCTAAAGCCATAATGTCCTCTTCAATGGTTTCCCAATCTTTCTTCTCTTGGTAGGTCATCTTCTTTTTAGGCTTATCCGTTTTTGCGGATGCTTTAGTGGAAGACTTCGGCTGGCTTTCTTTCTGTTTTTTGCTTTCTTCTTTTTTGACGACTTGATAGTCGGAATAATTGCCATAGAAGAGTTGGCAGTGATGATCTGTTGCGATTAATAACTTGTCAACGACCTTATCCAAAAAGTAGCGATCGTGGCTCACGGTGATGACCGCCCCTGGGAAAGTCTTGAGATAATCTTCTAAAACCGTCAAGGTGTCAATATCTAAATCATTGGTCGGTTCATCTAAAAACAAGACATTCGGACGAGACATCAGAAGCTTCAAGAGATAGAGCCGCTTCTTCTCTCCACCTGATAATTTACCGATAAATTGACCATGCGTTTGCCGATCAAAAAGGAAGGTCTCCAACATTTGAGAAGCTGAAAGTTTTCGCCCATCTGAATAGACAAATTCATCCGCGACTTCCTGGATATAAGTAATGACCCGTTTGTCTTCTGGAAGGTTATCTGGAAGTTGTTGGAAATAAGCTAACTTCACCGTACTTCCTAAGTCTATCGTCCCTTCTAAGCAAGGAATAAGCCCAGCAATCGTATGAAGGAGAGAGGTCTTGCCGACGCCGTTTCCTCCAATAATACCGATTCGGTCACTCTTTTGAATTAAAAGATTAATATCTTCCAAAAGCGGCTTGTCTTTATCATAGCCGACAGAAACATGGTCCAGAGTGATTACTTTCTTACCTAACCGCTCTTGATCCAAATCGATGGTCAAGTTTTGCCGGGTAAGGGTTGGTTGGTTAAGACTTTCTTTGAGGTCTTCGAAGCGATGAATTCGTGCTTCTTGCTTGGTACTTCTCGCTTGAGCCCCCTGCCTCATCCAAGCCAGTTCCTGTTTGTAAAGTTTTTTCTGCTTTTCGCGGGTGGACTGGGCTACTTCACATTCGATGGCACGCTTATCCAGATAATCTTGGTAGTTGCCGTGATACTCTCTCAATTCTCCACCCTCTAAAGCAAAAATACGCTTAGAGATCCGATCCAAAAAGTACCGATCATGGGTAACGACAATCACCGATTTTTTGTATTGGCCGATATAGTTCTCTAACCATTCCACCATTTCAAAATCCATATGGTTGGTCGGTTCATCCAAAAGCAAGAGGTCTGGCTCATCAATGAGAACCTTCGCCATTCCCACGCGCCGTTTTTGTCCTCCACTCAATTGACCGATCGGTTGATAGATATCTTTGATCTGTAATTTCGAAAGAATGGTTTGAATCTTGGTCTCTAATTGCCACCCGTTCTTAGTATTCATGGCTTGCTCACAACGTTTATAGGCTGCTTGTTTTTGCGGATCATCTGGAGCCTTGGCTAAGTCATTAGCGGCTTCTTCATAAGCACGAACCACTTGAACCAAGGGGCTATTCGACATATAAACCGCTTCAAAAACGGTTTGTTGGTCATCCAGATTCGGATCTTGTTTCACCAAACCAATCGTAAAATCGTTTTGATGATCTACTTCTCCGCTATCTACACTGTCATAGCCGGCAATAATTTGCAAAAGCGTCGATTTTCCAGAACCATTAGGCCCGATGAGACCTATATGATCTCCCTCTCGTACTAAGAAGGATACCTCTTTTAAAATATCCTTGATGCCGTAGCTTTTACTCCAATTCTTTGCTAGATAATCACGCAAAACGCATCGCTCCTCTTCTAACATTCTGTTTTATTTTATCATAATTTCCAACGAAACGAAGCCTACCACCCGTCGACTTACATTTTTTTTAGAAGTTTCTTTCATTTTCTTCAAAATCGTCCCGCTCACTTAAAATTGCGGATAAAAAAAGTCGATCCAGAAATTTCTTTCACGACTTTTCTTGGCTATTCTATTTTAGCACAGGCCACTTTTATTTGACGACTGCTTCATAGAATTCTATTAAAAGAGACCTTCTATTTTTCCTCGATTGTCAATCGACATATTGAGAGCGGCGGGATGCTTCGGTAATCCAGGCATAGTGAGGATGTTTCCGGTTAGACAAACGATAAAACCTGCGCCTAACTTCGGAATAAACTGACGGATATGCAAGGTGAAGTCACGCGGCTCGCCCAGATCTTTAGGATTATCAGACAAAGCATATTGTGTTTTGGCCATACAGAGAGGCAGTTTGTCCCAGCCGTTTGCCTTAATTTCCTTCAATTCGTTCAAAGCTTGCGGACTGTATTCGATTTGATTGCCCCCATAAATTTCTTTCACTAGGCAGTCGAGTTTGTCTTCAATACTGGTTTCTTCTGCTGAATAGAGAGGGGTAAAGCGGGGGTGGGCGTGATGAATTTGGTGAAGAACATCTTCTGCCAAACTTAAAGCCCCTTCTCCACCTTTAGCCCAGACTTCTGTCGTATGACAAGAGACGCCAAGAGATTGGCAAGTTTGATGAACAAAAGTGAGTTCTTCTTCTGTATCTTGAATAAAACGGTTCACCGCCACGACCACAGGAACGCCATATTTTTGCATCGTTACAATATGGTGCTTCAAGTTAGAGATCCCACGCTCTAAGGCCGCAAAGTCGTCCCCCTTGCCGTGATGCTTCAAGGCACGAATCGTCGCCACGATGACTACGGCCTCTGGATGTTGACCGAGAACAGGCATCTTAATGTCCATGAATTTTTCAGCGCCAAGGTCAGCTCCAAAGCCTGCTTCTGTAACCACATAATCTGATAAACGTAAAGCAGTATCTGTTGCAATCACAGAGTTACAGCCGTGAGCAATGTTCGCAAAAGGCCCTCCATGAATGAGCGCTGGCGTGTGTTCTAAAGTTTGAACCAAATTTGGTAAAATCGCATCTTTCATCAATAAAGACATGGCACCTGCGCAACCTAGATCTTGAACTCGAATCGGCGTCTTATCTCTCCGATAGGCCACAATCATTTGATTAAAGCGGTCTGTCATTTCTTCTAAATCTCGAGAGAGACAAAGAACGGCCATAATTTCTGAAGCCACTGTAATGTCAAAGCCGTCTTCACGCACATAACCGTTGCCTGGCGTTCCTAAACCAAGGACCACATGACGCAATACCCGGTCGTTCATATCGATACACCGTTTCCAAATAATGCGGCGACTATCGATTCCTAATTCATTTCCTTGTTGGATATGATTATCAATTAAAGCTGCCAGCAAGTTATTCGTAGCGGTAATGGCATGAATATCTCCTGTAAAGTGAAGATTAATATCCTCCATAGGGACGACTTGCGCATAGCCTCCGCCAGCTGCACCTCCTTTTAAACCCATGGTTGGTCCAAGAGAAGGTTCTCTTAAAGTAATCATCACTTTCTTGTTCAGGCGATGAAGGGCATCTCCTAATCCAATAGTCACTGTAGATTTTCCTTCCCCAGCTGGTGTTGGATTAATAGCAGTTACTAAAATTAAGTGACCGCGTGGATGGCTTTGTAATCGCATCAAGCCTTCATGACTAATTTTCGCTTTATCATGCCCGTACGGTAATATTTCTTCTGGTTTTAACCCACAGGCCTTCGCAATGTCTTCGATTGGTAATGATTGATTATTTTGTGCAATTTGAATATCACTGTCCATAGCTGCCCTCCAATATTTTCAATAGAATAGGTAATAGAATAGGTCTAGTATACTATAAAGTGTAAGAAAAATGACTAAATTTTAGAAAATTTTCCTGAAATTTAGTCGTTTTTCCGAACTTTATTATTATATTCCCTTCATTTGTTCGTTCTATACCTTAGGATAGAGAGTGCGTCTTCTCTCCAGCAAAGAACTCTATTTTTCTTCATCCATGTCTAAGATAGCCATAAAGGCCTCTTGTGGCACCTCTACTTGACCTACAGCCTTCATACGCTTCTTCCCTTCTTTTTGTTTCTTCAATAATTTTTGACGACGGGTAACATCTCCTCCATAGAGTTTGGCCGTCACGTCTTTGCGGTAAGCTTTGATCGTAGTTCTAGCAATAATCTTGTGACCAATCGCCGCTTGAACAGGAATCTCAAACATTTGTCTTGGAATCACTTCCTTGAGTTTTTCTGTGAGCTTCCGTCCCCTATCATAGGCAAAGTCCTTATGAACAATCGTCGAGAGGGCATCAACTGGATCCCCACTTAAGAGAATATCTAACTTCACTAATTGACTTGGCTTATAGCCCACAATAGAGTAATCCAGAGAAGCGTATCCCTTAGTGGAAGATTTGAGCCGGTCAAAGAAATCAAAAATAACTTCATTAAGCGGCATTTCGTAGATCACATTCACTCGAATATCATCAAGATATTCCATATTGACGAAATTTCCCCGCTTGCGCTGAGCCAATTCCATCACATTTCCGACGTATTCTTGAGGAACCATGATTTCCGCTTTTACATAAGGTTCTTCAATGCGATTCACTTGAGTAGAATCAGGCATTTGAGAAGGATTCGAGACTTCAATCATTTCACCGTCTGTTTTAAAGACATGAAAAATAACAGAAGGCGCTGTAATGATCAAGTTCAATCCAAAATCCCGCTCCAACCGCTCTTGGGTAACGTCCATATGGAGCATCCCCAAGAAACCACACCTAAATCCAAAACCGAGTGCCTGAGAAGATTCCGGTTCAAAGGTCAAGGAGGCATCGTTCAATTGGAGTTTTTCGAGCGCATCCCGAAGATCTGAATAGTCTCTCGAGTCTACAGGATACAATCCACTGTAGACCATAGGAAGCATAGGCCGATACCCTGGTAAAGCTTCTGTAGTTGGACGAGAGGCCAAAGTGACCGTATCTCCTACTTTGGTATCTTGGATAGTCTTAATGGAAGCTGTAATATAACCCACATCTCCAGCCATCAAGTAATCCCGACTCATCGCTTGAGGGGACATAATGCCGACCTCTGTCACATCAAATTGTTTGCCGTTCGACATTAACTCAATCTTATCTCCTGGTTGAACAATTCCATTCATAATCCGAACACTCAGCACCACGCCACGATAAGGATCATACACCGAATCGAAGATAAGGGCTTGCAATGGAGCATCTAAATCTCCTGTTGGGGCAGGAATCTTACTTACTAATTGCTCTAAAATTTCATCGATTCCAATCCCAGTTTTGGCACTACACAAGACCGCATCCGAAGCATCGATCCCAATAATATCTTCAATTTCTTGTTTGGCGAGCTCTGGATTGGCTGAAGGAAGGTCGATCTTATTCACGACGGGGACAAGTTCAAGGTCATTCTCCACCGCTAAGTAGGCATTAGCGAGCGTTTGGGCCTCTACCCCTTGCGCCGCATCTACTACGAGAATAGCCCCTTCACACGCTGCCAGACTCCGAGACACTTCATAGGCAAAGTCGACATGTCCTGGGGTATCAATCAGGTGGAAGATATAGGTCTCTCCATCTTGAGACTTATACTCTAGTTCCACCGCATTCAATTTAATGGTAATCCCACGCTCTTGCTCTAAATCCATGGAATCTAAAAGTTGATCATGCATCTCCCGGTCTGAAACGGTACCTGTCTTCTGCAAAATCCGATCCGCTAAGGTCGACTTGCCGTGGTCAATATGCGCCACAATCGAAAAATTACGAATCCGTTTCTGGCGTTCTTGAAGTTCTTTCATATCAAGTGTTTTACTCACTAATTCTTTCACTTCCTTTGTTCACTCAAATAGAATCATTTTTTATTATAACAGAAATCCCTCTCTTCGCCTAATCTTCCTCCTATATTTTGAAGAATCTCTTCTGTATAGGCCTTCCCTCCTCCCCACACTAAAGAAAAATCGATAAGACATTGACAAGCTCCTCGAAGCGTGCTAAATTGGCGGTGAGAAAGCGCTTTACTATAAAGTGATTAATTTTTAAGGGATTAAAGGAGCTTAACTATGAAACAATTGTCTATGCATCCAATCATCCATAAATTTGATTCGGCACGTGAATTCGCTGACGCTTTTCATCTAGGAAAGGGAGATGTCGTCCTCACCAACCGCTACCTCTGGGAACCTTACTTTGGCTCACTTCAAATAGATTGTACAGTCATTTACCAAGAGGAATTCGGTCAAGGGGAACCCAGCGACACTATGGTAGACGCCATCATGCATTCCATCGAATCTGCCCTCCTAAGAAGAAGCTAAGTTCTAAAAAGACACACAAAAAGGCGGTAGTACTACCGCCTTTTAACTTGCCTTCTATGAGAAAGCATCTCTTAATTTATCAAAGAAATTCTTTTCTGCTTCAGTCACATTATCTCCAGAAGCCTTCGCGTAAGCTCTAAGGGCTTCTTTTTGTTTTTCGTTCAAAGATTTAGGCGTAACCACACGAACGTGGACGAGTTGATCGCCCATTTGATCTCGATTTAAGATAGGGGCTCCCTTGCCTCTTAAGCGGATCACATCGCCGCTCTGAGTACCCGCAGGCACTTTTAACTTCACCTTGCCATGAACGGTAGGCACTTCGACTTCATCCCCAAGAGCTGCTTGAGCAAAGTTAATCGGTAACTCGATTGAAATCTGAGCGCCTTTGCGATTGTAAATATCAGAAGGTTGAACACTGAAGACTACATACAAGTCCCCGTTCGGTCCGCCATTATAGCCAGCGTTCCCTTGTCTGGACAGACGGATTGATTGGCCATCTTCCACCCCAGCAGGGACTTTGACTTTCACTGTATGATTCTTCTCTTCCCGGCCACTTCCGCCACAAGAAGTACATTTCTCAACAATGACTTCACCAGTTCCCTGGCAGTTTGGACAGGTTGTTTGGGTAGCCATTTGTCCAAATGGTGTATTCCGGACTTGTTGAACGATCCCTTGACCGTGACATTGCGAACAGGTTTCTTTTCCTGAGCCGCCTTTGGCTCCCGTCCCTTCACAGGAATGACATGCTTCTTCCCGTTTGTAGCGAATAGTTTCTTCCGTCCCGAAGACGGCTTCCTCGAACTTAAGATCGAGTGTATATTGGAGATCGTCTCCTTGACGAGGCGCATTGGCCTGACGTCCAGAAGAATAACCGCCAAAGCCTCCGCCTCCTCCGAAGAACTGACTAAAGATATCATCAAAACCAGAGAATCCTTGACTAGAGTATTGGTAAGAACCTCCACCAAAGCCACCATTAGCACCGGCATGGCCAAATTGGTCATATTGTTGGCGTTTCTTTTCATCGCCTAAGACTTCATAAGCTTCTGTTACTTCTTTATATTTTTCTTCTGCACCGGGTTCTTTATTGAGATCGGGATGGTATTTTTTAGCGAGTTGTCGATAAGCCTGCTTGATCTCTTTTTGGCTAGCGTCTTTGGAGACACCTAGGACGTCATAGTAATCACGTTTTCCTGCCATCATAAACCTCCCCCTTTTGGTTCTATTTTAACAAAAGATTGTCCCTGCCTCTCGACAGGGACATCTCGAATACTTTATTTATTATTTGTCGTCGTCTACTTCTTCGAAGTCGCCTTCAACAGTGCCGTCATCTTTCTTCTTGTTATCACTTGCTTGACCAGAAGCGGCTTGTTGTTCTGCTTGGTTCGCTTGGTAGAGTTTCATGGTAAGTTGTTGAAGGACTTCCATTAATTCATCCTTCTTCTTCTTCATGTCTTCTGTGTTATTTGCTTCTCGAGCAGCCTTCAATTCATCTTTTAAGCTGTTGGCTTTATCAATTTCAGGTTGATCGACTTTGCCTTCGACGTCTTTGGTGGTCTTTTCTGTTTGATGAATGAGTTGATCAACTTCATTCTTCAAATCAGCTTCTTCTTTACGTTTTTCGTCTTCTTCTGCGTGAGCTTCGGCATCTTTCATCATCCGATCAATTTCTTCATCGGTTAAGCCGGAGTTGGATTGAATAGTAATAGCTTGTTCTTTACCGGTTCCTTTGTCCTTGGCAGAAACATTAACGATACCGTTCTTATCAATATCGAAGGTGACTTCAATTTGAGGAATTCCACGAGGAGCTGGATTAATGTCGGTTAATTGGAAGCGGCCCAAGGTCTTGTTATCTGCAGCCATTGGACGTTCCCCTTGAAGGACGTGAATATCTACGGCAGGTTGGTTATCTGCAGCAGTGGAGAAGACTTGAGATTTAGAGGTTGGGATGGTTGTGTTCCGATCGATCAATTTGGTGAAGACACCACCCATGGTTTCAATCCCTAAGGAAAGTGGGGTAACATCCAAGAGGACAACATCCTTGACATCCCCTGTAATCACACCACCTTGAATCGCAGCACCCATAGCCACCACTTCGTCTGGGTTCACAGAACGGTTAGGTTCTTTACCAGTAAGTTCTTTAACGTGGTCAACCACTGCTGGGATACGTGTAGAACCACCCACTAAGATAACTTGGTCAATTTCACTCTTGCTCAAGTCAGCATCTTGTAAAGCCCGTTGAACAGGGTTAGTGGTCCGTTCAACGAGGTCTTCTGTTAATTCATTGAATTTCACACGTGTTAAGGTGACTTCTAAGTGTAAAGGACCATTTGCCCCTGCAGAAATAAATGGTAAGGAGATTTGAGTCGAGGTAACTCCTGAGAGATCTTTTTTCGCTTTTTCAGAAGCGTCTTTCAAACGTTGCATAGCCATCTTATCGCTAGAAAGGTCAATGCCGTTTTCTTTCTTGAAGGAATCAATCAAGTATTCTACGATACGGTGGTCAAAGTCGTCACCACCTAATTTGTTATCTCCGGCAGTAGATAAGACTTCGAAGACGCCGTCCCCTAATTCAAGGATAGACACATCGAAGGTCCCACCTCCTAAGTCAAAGACCAAAATCTTCTCTTCGTCCTTTTCTTTTTCAAGACCGTAAGCTAAAGCAGCTGCAGTCGGTTCGTTAACGATACGTTCTACTTCTAAGCCAGCAATTTTACCTGCATCTTTGGTGGCTTGACGTTGAGCGTCATTAAAGTAAGCAGGAACGGTGATAACAGCTTTGGTGACTTTATCCCCTAAGTAATCTTCTGCGTAGCCTTTTAAGTATTGTAAGATCATGGCAGAAATTTCTTGTGGCGTATAATCTTTGTTATTTGCATGTTCTTTGTAGCCATCTTCGCCCATGTGACGTTTGATGGAAGCAACGGTATCAGGGTTCGTCACCATTTGACGTTTAGCGACTTCCCCAACTTGAATTTCCCCATCTTTGAAGGCAACAACAGAAGGTGTTGTCCGGTTACCTTCTGGGTTAGGAATAATCTTAGGTTCATTCCCTTCTAACACTGCAACAGCTGAGTTTGTTGTTCCTAAGTCAATACCAATAATTTTACTCATTATAAATTCCCCTTTTCTCTTCAACTATTGTGCGACAACAACCATGGCTGGTCGTAGGACGCGATCTTTCAAAACATAGCCTTTTTGGTAAACTTCCACGACTGTATTCGCTTCTTGTCCCTCTTCAAGAGGAACAGAAGACACCGATTGATGGAAATTCGGATCGAAGATTTCCCCTTTAGGGTTAATTTCTTCAATTCCTTCTTCTTTAAAGGCATGTTGCATACTTTCAAGAACCATTTGAATTCCACGCTTCATATTTTCGCTGGCTTCATCGTCCGCTTCAATGGCCAAGGCCCGCTCTAAGTTATCGATAGACGATAACATCTGCGTCGCTAGGCTTTGGGAACGATACTTGGCAGCGTTCTGAACTTCTGTTTTATGTCGGCGTTGGATATTTGCAATTTCAGCGGATAAACGAAGGACTTGCTCCTCCTTCTCCTGAAGAGCTTGCTCCAGCTGAGTGAGTTCATCTTCTTGGGGTTCTTCAGCCCCTTCTTCCTCAAGGGAAGTCTTTTCTTCTTCACATTCAGCTGTTTCCTCCAAAACGTCTTCTTTTTCTTCTTTGGCTTCTACTTTTTCTTCAGTAACCGCCTCTTGTTTTAATTTTTCATCTGTTTTTGCCATTCATTTTTCCCTCCTCACAGTGATAATAGGAATCGATGTAGTGGCAGAGCTCTACTCTCACACCCTGGAAAAGTTGGGCCATCCGTAAATAGGACATATTCTCAGGGCCAAGGATTGCCACAGAGATTGTCTGATGAGCGCTTGGTCCTTCCAACTGAGCAGTCATCACGCTTAAATGATCCAATCCTTCAATCGATAAGTCACGTCCTATTTTAACTTGGATGCCTTGCTCACTCGGAGTAAGCATCTGATTCATCTGATCAGGATTACTTAAGAGTTGATTCAAGTAGTCAATCTGATCAATATCGTCGGATTCGTAAAGATAATGATAGAGATTATTCTTTCCTTGAACATATACGCGCTGTGTATTGACCTTATTCAGCAGGTATTCCATCATGGATCCCTGACCAATCAACTGTTGAACGGATTCATTCAGGTAATGGAAGAAATCTGTCCTGAGTTTGGTCATAACAGTGGTCAAATCACACCCTACGAGTTCTCGGTTGATCAATCGAACCATTTGTTCAAGATCTTCTTCTTCAATAGAAACCGGCAATCTAAAAATCTGATTTTCAACCACTCCTTCTTCTGTAACCAATATCGCCATCACTTGGTGGGAGGCAATAGGAACTAATCGAAAACCGGCTAGATGGAACTCTCTTGCACTAGGACCTAAAGCAATTGCCACATAATTGGTTAACTCTGCTAATAAGCTTGTCGACCGATTGACAATCTCTCCTAAAGCAAGATAAGGAACTTGGAAAACTTCCTGCAACCGCCTAGAATCTTCAGTGCTTAGTCCCGAATCAATAGCTCCGCCATACT